>JAEYXN010000126.1 GCA_023431285.1 Bacteroidota bacterium | reverse complement strand
GTGACAAAGAATACTTTAAAGGCATAGGCCAGATAAAGTTCGAAGGGAAGGAGTCAGACAATCCGCTGGCGTTCCGTTTTTATGATGCGAAAAAGAAAGTCGGAAAGAAAACAATGGAAGAGCACTTTCGCTTTGCCATTGCTTACTGGCACACATTCTGTGGAACCGGTGGTGATCCGTTCGGTCCTGGAACAAAAGATTTCCCATGGTCGCAGCAATCTGACGCCGTTGGTAATGCTTTCGACAAGATGGATGCAGCGTTTGAATTCATCACTAAGATCGGAGCACCATTCTATTGCTTCCACGATTACGATCTGGTCGCTGAGGGAGATACTCTGAAAGAATCAACATCGCGTCTTGAGAAAGTTGTTGACTACGCAAAGAAAAAACAAAAGGAATCCGGAGTGAAGTTGCTTTGGGGAACAGCGAACCTGTTTTCTCATCCGCGCTATATGAACGGCGCAGCTACGAACCCTGATTTCAACGTAGTTGCTTATGCAGGTCACCAGGTTAAGAATGCTATCGACGCAACGATTGCACTGGGCGGCGCGAACTACGTATTCTGGGGTGGACGCGAAGGATACATGACTTTGCTGAACACGAACATGAAACGTGAACAGGAAAACCTTGCGCGATTCCTTCACATGTCGAGAGACTATGCAAGAAACAACGGGTTCAAAGGAACATTCTTTATCGAACCGAAACCTATGGAGCCGTCGAAGCATCAGTATGACTTCGATTCGGCAACAGTGATCTCTTTCCTTCGCCAGTTTGATCTTCTCGAAGACTTCAAACTGAACATCGAAGTAAACCACGCGACACTCGCACACCACACATTCCAGCACGAGCTTCAGGTTGCAGCAGATGCAGGTATGTTGGGAAGCATTGATGCCAACCGTGGTGATTACCAGAATGGATGGGATACCGATCAGTTCCCTAACAACGTGTACGAGCTGACTGAAGCAATGCTCATCATCCTTGAAGGCGGTGGTCTGAAAGGAGGAGGGGTGAACTTCGACGCGAAAACACGCCGCAACTCTACAGATCTCGAAGATATCTTCTATGCTCACATCGGTGGTATGGATACCTTCGCACGTGCGCTTCTGGCTGCTCAGGCAATCATCGATGATGGCGAGTATGCGAAACTGCGCAAGGACCGCTATGCAAGCTTCGATTCAGGCAAAGGGAAGTCCTTCACACAAGGAAAGCTTGGCCTTGAAGATCTTGCTTCACTAGCTCAGAAAAATGGCGAACCCGCTCAGATTAGTGGAAAACAGGAATACATCGAAAACCTGATCAACCGTTTCGTCTAAATATTAACGGACTTTATAGAACGAAAAAGCCGTCTGCCCACTTCGGTGCTGACGGCTTTTTCTTTAGGTGTTTTCTATGTATTCTTACTGTTCGCGTATCTTAGGTCCGCGAATGGTTCATATGAAGCTCATCAAAACACTCGTTTTCCTGGTCGTCACCGCGTCTGCGTTTGGGCAGGTCACGACATACGGGAACTTCAGGATAGATAATCAACAGCTGGTTTATCAGAAGATATTCCTCTCAGATTCAATTACTGCGGAGAAGCTGGGCAGCTATCTCTCAACGTTACCTTTCGTCGCGGAGGTAAAACCATCCCCGGGAGAGCTCAAGTTCAAAATAAACGACTTCGTAGTTGATTTCAAGAAATTCGGATTCAACGAAGTGACTACTGCTCCCACAATGCAATCGGGGAAATTCTCCGGAGATGTTTCAGTTGATATTAAAGAAGGGCGTTATCGCGTGACGATTTTTAATCTGCAACTCACCGGTAACATCGTCTATAAGAAGATAACGTCGAAAGAGAATCTCACACCATATGCCTGCCGTGATAGTGGCACAAGCATCTCACCGGACTGGACTAAACCTAACTCTCTTGGGTTACTCGATAAGGCATTCACAGACAAGCTTCAGTTTGTTGAGAACGCCGGAATCCGGAAGGATAATGACTGGTAGCGATTGAAATGCGCCTTCAAGCCTTCTCGCAATCGATTTCTAAATTATTTATTATTTAAATTCCACCGGGAATATGTGTTCGGTATTTCATCTACACCTATTTTTAAAACCATGACTCGAAAATTAAGAATGGGAATGATTGGCGGCGGCCAGGATTCATTTATCGGCGCCGTTCATCGTAAAGCTGCAGCACTTGACGGCGAGATTGACCTTGTCTGCGGGGCGTTCAGCAGCGATCCGGTTAAATCCCGCCAGACGGGAGAATCACTTTACCTTAACCCTCATCGGATTTATGCCAGCTTTGAGGAGATGATTCAGAAAGAGAAGCTGTTGCCTAGTGATCAGCGAATGGATTTTGTTTCCATTGTGACACCGAATCACGTTCATTTTGAGCCTGCAAAGATGGCCCTTGAGAACGGCTTTCATGTGATCATTGATAAACCTCTGGCTTTCTCGGTTGCCGAAGCAAAAACATTAAAGAAGGTTGTTGAGAAAACCGGCCTTATCCTCGCGTTGACTCATACCTATACCGGTTATCCACTGGTGAAAGAGGCTCGTGCTGCAATTGCTGCAGGAAAGATAGGTAAGATCAGAAAGGTCTATGTAGAATATCCTCAGGGATGGCTTTCAATCTTGAAAGAAAAGTCTGGTAATAGACAGGCCAGCTGGCGAACTGACCCCAAACGTTCCGGGGCCGGTGGCGCCATTGGCGATATTGGTACACACGCTGCGAATCTCGCAGAGTATATCACCGGACTACGCATCACTGAAGTTAACGCCCTTCTGAATACTGTTGTAAAAGGTCGGAAGATCGATGACGACAGCTCAATGCTGTTGCGTTTCGATAATGGCGCAACGGGTGTGCTATTGGCCACACAGGTTGCAGCAGGAGAGGAGAATAACCTTAACATCCGTATCTATGGAGAAAAAGGTGGAATGGAGTGGAAGCAGGAAGAACCCAACACGCTTTTGTTAAAGTGGCTCGACCGTCCGAAAGAAGTCGTGAGAGCGGGATGGTTCGAATACCTGTCGGAAGAAGCAAAAAAGAACACGCGTGTTCCATGGGGACACCCTGAAGGATACTTCGAGGCGTTTGCAAATATCTACCTTGCGTTCGCGCGCGCTGTTAGGGACTTTAAGCCCGGTAAGAAGATCAATGCAGTGAAGTATGATTTTCCCGACGTAGAAGATGGTGTTCGCGGAATGGCCTTTGTCGATACAGTCATCAAATCGGCAAACTCCAATCGTAAATGGACGCCGTTTAAATATTGATTCTGTACAACTCAACCAAAATCTTTCTATGGCATTAAGCACTATCAAAGGACCCGCTATATTTCTTGCCCAGTTTATGGGCGATGCGGCACCCTTTGACGATATCAAATCAATTGCAAAATGGGCTGCAAAGCTGGGATATGTTGGCGTTCAAATTCCTACGTGGGACAGCCGTGCGATCGATCTTAAAAAAGCGGCGGAAAGCAAAGACTATTGTGATGAATACAAAGGCATAATAGAACAGGCAGGCCTCCAGATCACTGAACTTTCAACGCACCTTCAGGGGCAGTTAGTCGCAACACATCCGGCATACGACGCTTTATTCGATGGGTTTGCTCCGAAAGCAGTTCATGGAAATCCAAAAGAAAGAACAGCGTGGGCGGTGGATCAGCTCAAGCTGGCAGCAAAGGCCAGCAAAAATCTTGGCCTTAACGCGCACGCAACATTCTCAGGTGCTCTGATGTGGCATACGGTATATCCATGGCCTCAACGTCCTGCGGGTCTTGTGGATGATGGTTTCAAAGAGCTTGCAAAACGCTGGCTTCCTATCCTCAATGCATTCGACAAGGCAGGAGTAGACGTATGTTATGAAATCCACCCGGGCGAAGATCTTCATGACGGCATAACCTTTGAACGCTTTTGGGAAGCCACCGATAAGCATGCGCGTTGCAATATCCTCTATGATCCAAGCCATTTTGTGCTGCAGCAACTGGACTACCTCGCGTATATCGATCACTATCATACTTTCATCAAGATGTTTCACGTTAAGGATGCCGAATTCAATCCTACGGGAAAATCCGGTGTGTACGGGGGGTATCAGGATTGGGTGAATCGTCCAGGGCGGTTCCGTTCCCTTGGCGATGGGCAGGTGGACTTCAAGGCGATCTTCAGCAAGCTGACGCAATATGGTTTCAAAGGATGGGCTGTGCTTGAATGGGAGTGCTGCATGAAACATCCTGAGCAAGGCGCCGCAGAAGGAGCCCCATTTATTAAGGATCATATCATTCGTGTAACCGAAAAAGCCTTCGATGACTTTGCCGCGACCGGCAAGGACTCAAAGTTCAATAAGAAAGTGTTAGGCATCTGAAAACAAACGTAAACCCAAATGAAAAAACTATTCGTCTTAATTCTGGCTGCAGGTATTTCTGCAACTGCTATCACATCATGTGGTTCGAAAAAAGAAGAGAACAAAGAGGAAAGCGAATCTGCCTATGAAACGGCGGAGCCTGGCGCAGCGAAAGAATCCACTCCTCAGGAGTTGATCGCTCAAGGTGAAGCGCTGGTGAATTCAAATGATTGTAAGACGTGCCACGCTCTTGAAAACAAGATCGTCGGCCCCGGGCATAAAGAAGTTGCTGCGAAGTATGAATTTACCAAAGCAAACGTATCTATGATCGCAGGCAAGATCGTCAACGGCGGAGCAGGAAACTGGGGAGACATTCCGATGACTGCCCATCCCGACCTTTCAATGGGCGACGCAGAGAAGATGGCAATGTATGTTCTCTCTCTGGACGGAGAGCAACCCAAGGACTAAGTGCAGAAGGGTTTCCTGAATCATCAGGAAACCCTTATTTTTTACCCAAACCTAAAATCTATGCTTAATAAATTCACGGCTTTTGCAGTCGTACTTTTTTTGATGCTCTCCTGCAAAACGGGGAACAACGACAATACCTCCCAAATGGACTCCACAGATACTGCTTCCAACACTGAAGATGGCTGGACTTCTCTCTTCGACGGTAAGACACTTTCCGGTTGGAGAAATTTTAAGAGTCAGTCTATCGGTCCTGCATGGAAAGTAGTAGATGAAACCATTATGTTCGATCCCTCAGGTGGAGAATCCGGAGGCGACCTTATTACGAGTGAGCAGTTCGAGAACTATGAATTTTCCATCGAATGGAAAGTTGATTCCTGTGCAAACAGTGGTATAATCTTCAACGTCGTAGAAGACGACAAATACAAATATACCTGGGAAACCGGCCCTGAAATGCAGGTGCTCGACAATGAGTGCCACCCTGATGCGAAGATCATCAAGCATCGCGCCGGAGACCTTTATGATCTGATCTCATGCTCCACTGAAACAGTAAAACCTGCCGGTGAATGGAATGAAGCGAAAATTGTGACTCGAGACGGTTCATATGAATTCTATCTCAACGGCACAAAAGTAGTTGAGTTCACGATGCATACCCCTGAGTGGGACAACATGATTGCAAACAGTAAATTCAAAGACATGCCTGCCTTTGGTAAGGCTACTAAAGGGCATATCGCTCTTCAGGACCATGGTGATCGCGTGTGGTTCAGAAATATCAAAATCAAAGTACTGAACTAAAGCACGGAGGAATTTAGGATGAAAACGTCGTTGATATGGACACTGCTGATGTTCATGATGCTCGGAAGCTGCAAAGAAAAAAGAGATAAGGCAGTCCTGGTTTTTTCAAAAACATCAGGGTACAGGCATGAATCGATTGGTCCGGGTAAACTCGCTTTAATCAAGCTTGGTGAGAAGAACGGATTTAGTGTTGACACCACGGAAGATGCTTCTGCATTTACCGAGGAGAATCTGAAAAAGTATTCGGCTGTAATTTTCCTGAGCACGACTCAGGATGTTTTGAACACCGTTCAACAGGCGGACTTCAAAAGATATATCGAGGCTGGTGGCGGATTCGTTGGAATCCACGCTGCCGCGGATACAGAATATGAATGGCCATGGTTTGGTCGTCTCGTCGGCGCGTATTTTAAGAGCCATCCTAAAACACAGGAAGCTACAATCAAGAAAGTGAAGGCATTTGGCCCTAACGTTCTCCCCGACACCTGGGTGCGCACAGATGAATGGTATAATTACAAGAACATCTCGAAAGACATCAATGTCATCTTCAACCTCGACGAAACATCTTACGAGGGAGGCGCAAACGGAGCGGATCATCCAATTGCTTGGTACCACGAATTTGAAGGAGGTCGTTCTTTCTACACCGGCCTCGGGCACACAAATGAAAGTTATTCTGACTCCTTGTTCCTGGAGCACGTGCTTACGGGAATCAACTATGCTATTGGCGACAACGACCCGTTGAATTATTCAAAGGTCAAGACCAAGCGCGCAGTGGAAGGAAACCGCTTCAGTAAGGTTGTCCTCGATTTTAATCTTAATGAACCGACTGAGATGGCAATCCTTCCAGATAGTCGCATTCTGTTCGTCGAACGCCGTGGAGACATCAAACTTTATTCTCCGTCCACAAACAAGGTTGAAGTGATCAACCGGTTGAATACATGGACTAAACAGGAAGATGGCCTGATCGGACTGACTGTTGATCCCGACTTTGCGAAGAATAATTTCGTTTACATCTTCTATTCACATCCGGAACGTTCAGTCAATGTAGTTTCCCGTTTTCTTTTCCGCGGTGATTCACTGGATCTGTCCACAGAGAAGGAAATCATTGAAGTAAAAACTCAGCGCGAAACATGTTGTCATACCGGTGGCTCTCTGCAGTTTTCCAAAGACCGCATTCTGTTTATAAGCACAGGTGACAATACCAACCCGTTCCGTTCACATGGATTTAGTCCTTCGAATGAAAGTGGCGACAGTGCATCTTACGACGCGCAAAGCAGCTCCGCGAATACGAATGACCTCAGAGGAAAGATCCTCCGTATTCGCATAAACGAAGATGGATCATACAGCATCCCTGACGGGAACCTCTTTCCAAAGGGAACCGAGAAAGCACGACCTGAGATTTACGTCATGGGTAATCGCAATCCATACAGAATTTCTGTCGATAGTAGGACGGGCTATCTGTATTGGGGTGAAGTAGGTCCCGATGCCGGAAAGGATGACTCACTTCGCGGACCACGTGGATATGACGAAGTGAACGTCGCCAGGAAAGCCGGATTCTTCGGGTGGCCTTATTTTATCGGTAATAACTATGCGTACGGGCGACACAACTTCGCAGAAAATAAGACCGGTGCCAAATGGGATCCGCAGCGCCCGATCAACGAGTCACCTAACAATACAGGTCTTCGTGAACTACCACCGGCGCAGCCTGCCTTGATATGGTACCCATACGAAAAATCAGACGAGTTCCCTATGGTCAAGCAGGGGGGACGCAATGCAATGGCCGGCCCTGTCTATTACAGTGATCAGTTTAAAAACATTCAAACTGCATTCCCGGACTACCTTGATGGAAAGATATTAATCTACGACTGGATGCGTAACTGGATGTTCCTTGTCACGATGAATGACGATGGAACCATCAGCGATATAGAGCCATTCATGGAGGACGTATCATTCAATAACGTAATAGATATGGCTTATGGACCGGATGGAAGATTGTATATGCTGGAATATGGAACAGCGTGGTTCAAACAAAATATGGATGCGCGTCTGGTGCGGATTGATTACAACGGTGGAAATAGGGCACCGGTAATTCGCCTTGCCGCGGATAAGACCGCTGGTGGACATCCCCTGACTGTAAATTTCTCGGCTGACGGTTCTATTGATTACGACGGCGACAAACTTACTTACGAACTCCAGGTGAGCGATCAGAAGCTGCAGTCTTCCGATGGAAAATTCAGTTACACCTTCGATAAGCCTGGCGTTTATGATGTGAAGCTGGTGGGTCGTGACTCCGAAGGCCTGACGAACCATGCTTCGATGAAAATCACAGCGGGGAATTCTCCTGCTGATGTTCAGATCAAGCTTTCCGGAAACAGCCAGTTTTACTTTCCGGGTTCACGAATCCAGTATGAAGTTGTTGTGACGGACCCTGAAGATGGATCCTCTGCGAAAGGCGACATCAAAAATGCCAAGGTCACTTTCGATCATCTCCTTGGCTATGATATGGCTGGAATAACGCTGGGGCATCAAATGCAAACCCCTGACCATCCCGGTAAGTCATTGATGGACGCCAGTGATTGCAAATCGTGTCACTTAATAGACCAGAAGTCTGCCGGTCCGGGATACAAGGAAATCGCTTCCGTGTACAAAGGCAAACCCGGTGCAGAAGACAAGCTTGCCGAGAAGATCATCCGAGGTGGCGCTGGGGTATGGGGAGCAACCGAGATGTCGGCTCACCCTCAGCTAAGCGTTGAAGACGCAAGGAAGATGGTGGATTACATCTTCACCCTTAATGCCGGAGAAAAAGCATCCCTGCCATTAAAGGGATCTGTGGTTCCGGGTAAAGAAGAAGATGGTGTCTACATTCTCACGGCGAGTTATACTGACAAGGGCGCGAACAATGTACCGCCTATTCCAGTGTCAGCTTCGGTGGCGCTAAGACCGGCGATCCTGAAGCCTCAGGACGCGTCAAACCTTTTCGGTGTGAGGATGGCTAATCGTCGCGGTCAGAACGTGCTGGAGAATATCCGGCATAATACACGCGCCTTGTACAAAGGCCTCGACCTCTCTGGAATATCCAAGGCTACTGCCCGTGTGTTCCTTCGTACGCCAATGAATGTCGGAGGAACGATCGAAATCCGTTTGGATAAGCCTGATGGCGAGGTATGGGGAACCATTAAGGTTGATGGGCAGGGTCAGCTGACTCCGTCTGTACAATTGAAACCTGTTTCTGGTGTGCACGATGTGTTCCTTGTGTTCCTGAACCCGCAGGGAGGACCGCAGGAATTATTTTATCTGAGCGGGTTTGCGTTTGAAAATAGATAGGTGAAATTAGTGGGACGATTACCGAGACCATAAACTACAACCTATGAAGAGAAAATCTACCATGAAGAGAAGGGAATTCATTCAGACTGCTTCCTTTGCAGCGGTTGGAATGCTTTCACTGCCATCGTTTCTGGCAATAAAGAAAAGCGGAAAAACGCTGGGACTTCAGTTGTATACCTTGCGTGATACGATGCCCAAAGATCCAAAGGGCGTACTCAAGCAAGTCAGCCAGTACGGGTACAAAGAACTGGAGACTTATGGGTACAAGGATGGCAATCTCTTTGGGATGCCCATCAAGGAATTCTCCAGCTACTGTAAGAGCCTTGGCATGAAGGTGACCAGTGGCCACTACGGTAT
>JAEYXN010000076.1 GCA_023431285.1 Bacteroidota bacterium | reverse complement strand
GGTCAACCTGAGTATCAGGCGAAATACGGGATACATTTGGTGAACAGGCCATCACAAGGAGCACCAGTAAAAGCGGGGCGAGTGTTCGCATAAGGTGTATTTAGTTTCGAAAAAGTCAAAAACCTTGCCGAAGAAACGGGAAAAACGCCTCGCAGGTTGTGGCTCAGACGCGCACTGCCTTAAGGTCTTTGATGACGGCGCGCGGATCCTTCGCCGAGAAAACGAAGTTCCCTGCCACCAGCACATCCGCACCCGCACTAATAAGCGCGGCGGCATTTTGCTGATTGACTCCTCCATCAATTTCAATAAGAGCGGAAGATCCGGACTCGCGGATCATCGCCTTAACATCTGCGATCTTCGTATACGTCTTTTCAATAAACTTCTGAGCTCCGAAGCCTGGGTTCACCGACATGATCAGTACTACATCGAGGTCCTGAATGATGTACTCCAGCGCGTTGGTGGCGGTATGAGGATTAAGGGCGACTCCGGCTTTGCACCCGAGGGATTTGATCTGTTGAATATTCCGGTGAAGGTGCGGGCATGCTTCGGCATGAACTGTAATTACGTTCGCGCCGGCGCTGGCAAATGCTTCTACATAACGTTCAGGCTGGACGATCATAAGATGCACGTCCATCGTTTTACGGGCATGGCGCTTCACTGCTTCAAGCACGGGAAAACCGAATGAGATGTTGGGAACGAACACACCATCCATGATATCGATGTGAATCCAGTCTGCCTCACTTTCGTTGATCATTTTGATCTCACGTTCCAGGTTTCCAAAATCAGATGCGAGGATCGACGGTGCAATTAGTGCCATAGCATATTCAATGGTGCAAAAATAACAGGAATCCCGGGATTCACGCATACGGATGGATGCATTCTACTGAGGCGACAAAAAGGTAACGAAGGAAAAATGACAAATCTTCGAGATGACGAATCATCATTGCGCGGCAGCCAGTAAAACCAGTCCGTCGCAAGTTGTTAAGAACAACAGAGGCTGCCTTATGAAAGCAGCCTCTTTTACTTATTTGGATTTTCCGGCGCCAAATTTTTTCGCCGGCGTCTTGCGTTTTTCTTCGTACTTAACTTCGTACTTCTGGTCCTTGTTCACGTAATCGCGATCCTTAGGACCGGGCTTCTTCTTTTCCATAGCACTGTTTTTCCTTCAACAGCTAAAAAAAAGGTGCCACTCCTACCCCTTCACAAAACGGTAAACAAACGTCTTGCTGTTCCAATGTATCCGCACAAAGTACTGACCACTCGCAAACTGAACCAGGCTCTTCGTATATGTAGGATTCGCTCTTGAAAATCCAGTCTCATAATTGAATACCGACTTGCCGTCCATTGATATTAATTCAATTGTACATACATCCACTTCTTCAGGGAAGAGTGGTTTGATCACAATTGAGTCAGTGAACGAGGGATTCGGATACACCTGAAAGAAATCGTCACGGATTTCCTTTTCCAGCATCAGAACTATCCGTTCATAATCTGGAATGCCATAGCCAAGAAACTTATCCGGCGACGATGACTGGGATGCGGACATACGGATGGTTTCGAGGAGCTCAACATTCGTGAGAGACGGATATCGTTGTAAGATCCCTGCTGCGAGGCTCGTGACAAGAGGCGCAGCCAGCGAAGTGCCCGAAGCTCTCCCGGTGTTGCCGGACCCTTCGATGACGCTTGTCCCAACACCAAGGGCTGCCACATCGGGTTTGATGCGTCCGTCGGCGGAGGGGCCGATCGAACTTGATCCGGATCTGACGCCATCAGGAGTAACGCTTCCTACTGCCAGCACATCTTTCGAATCCGCGGGAGAAGTAATCATCTGCCAGCTTGTGCCTCCTTCGTTCCCGGCGCTGACGATAACAACGATACCCCTATCCGCGGCCATCTGTGCGGCCTTGCTTACAACCGTAGTCTTCCCATCCATTTCCGACTTTTCGTAGTCAAACTCGGTTCCCTGGAAATCATTGTACCCCAGGCTGGAATGAATGATATGAACGCCAGCACTATCAGCATGCTCAGCTGCGAACAACCAGTTATATTCTTCAATACGATACTCGGTCGGGACCTCCTCCGTAACATACAGGTGATAGGCAGCTTCATAAGCACCCCCGGTAAATATTCCGTCCTGAAAACCGCTGACCACAGAGAACACCATTGTCCCGTGATCATCATACTGGAAGACGTCGCCTGAGTTGTAAACAAAATCTTTAGACGCTTCTATGTTCACACGGCCTTCCTGGACAACATCTGCAAAGGGTTCAGTGGTGTTCACTCCGATAAAGCCCGCATCAAGAAAAGCGATGACAATGCCTTCGCCATGGAAGCCGTCTTCATGCATCTTATCTAAGCCGAGCATGGACAGCTGCGTATCGGTGACAGCGGATTTCGAGGATTTTGTCCTCCCCGGTGACCGTGTTCGTCCGCCGATGGTCAACACGGAGTTAGGCGCCGCCAATTCGACGCGATCCACATAAGGCAAAGCTGTGAGTGTCGGGAGTAAATCCGGTGTGCATTGAACAAGAACTCCGTTCATCCATCTCGTAGGAAAATATACCTCCGCGCCGGCGTTGCGCACTCCTGTGAGATAAGCCGGACTGACGGGAAGATCTTCATTCAGGATCGGCGCATTATGCTTCACTCTACGTTCAATGGCGCGCACGGAAAGGAACTTCGAAGGATCGCTCACAGAGTATGGCGTGCCTTCCTTGTCTTTGAAGAACACCATATATCTGTTCTTCTGGCCGAAGGCGGAGTGCGCGAATGCGACCAAGAGACAAACAAATAATATCCTATTCAATGCCATACGACAAAATCCTTTGATTGTAGATCACCCCAGCGTCAATCACTTGCATACCAACGCAGCCACGGTCCTCATCATTGCAATACTGAAGCTGAATAACTTCCCGTTCTACCAGACCCACGCCCCGGGCATATATTTCCGTTCGCAGATCGCTGAACACAATTATGTCATCATTGTCTTCCTGCACAACCCTGACACAATCGGGGAAGCGGTTCCCTCCTATTTCGATGGGTGCGTTTGACTCCACGATCTCGTATTGGTCCGATGACGCATCGGCTCCGGGATTCATTTGTGAATTATAAGCGTTGCCATTCCACTTGGCGCCTTTCCTTGAGGGAAAAACCAGGACTACGTAAGGGATACTTCCGTGCGTCACAATTGCTTCTGAATTGGTTAGTCTCGCGCCCCAGGTCTGATCGGGCTCCCAGGAATCGCTGCCCTGGTATTTACGGGTTCGCTGAATAACGTATATGTATCCCCCAACGGCACTTGGAAACGAATCGGTGACCACAGTTTTCAGCTCGTAACGCAAAGTTGTCGGGATTCCAAGTTCATATCGTGTTTCCTCTACCTCATAAACCTGATACCACCCCTTTCGCAGTGGAAGATATTCGCGATCATCGCGGTTGATGTCGTCGTCATCTTTACCACAGGAGATCAGCAAGATTGAAAAGGCGACGACAAAAAAGGCAGCAGTCAGCAAGTCCGTTTTGTTTTTGCTGCTCAGGGGCTGATATTTGGCACAATTCACTCTACACGATTTTACATTTTAAAGGTATGGCATTAAAAACCCTTGTCAAAGTGGGCAGTATCACGAATTTGAGCGACGCCCGCTATTGTGCAGGAATGGGCGTGGATCTGATGGGCTTTCGCGTCAATGAGGATCAGCCTGCGGCGATTCAGCCGAAAACTTATCAGGATATCCGTGGCTGGATCACTGGCCCGCAAATCGTCGCGGAGATCTACGGCGTCACCACCCGGGAACAGCTCGACAAAGTTCTTGAGTCGTTTCAACCTGATTACCTGGAGCTTTCGATCAATGAATTCCAGGAAATAGGGTCATTCATCAACCTCCCTTTCATTCTTAAGATAGATTCTGAAACAGATAGTTTGCCGGATTTTGTTAACAGGCCTGCGTATCTCCTTACCGATGGAATTTCAGGCGCCGCCAGCAAACTAATCCCCGATTATGAGTTTCTTCTGGAGGTAAGTTCAATTACTGCCCTGAACGACGTGTTGTCGAAAACCGGCGTAAGCGGAATTGCATTGACGGGTGGTACCGAAATCCGCCCCGGACTAAAGACCTATGACGAGCTTGGAGACATCCTTGAGGCTCTTGAAACAGACTGATCATGTCGACTCCGTTTATCCATCCGCTTACAATTACCCCCGCCGACATTGACGAACTGGATCATGTCAACAACGTAGTGTATATCCGCTGGGTGCAGGAAGTTGCTGAAGCGCATTGGCGGGCAATGACTTCTCCCGATTTCCGGCAACAATACCGTTGGGTGGTTCTTCGACATGAGATCGACTATCGTTTTCCTGCAAAGCTTTCTGATGCGATTGCGGGTAGCACATGGGTTGGAACATATTTCGGTGCGAAATTCGACCGGTTTGTAAAACTTCACAGTCCTGACAGGTCGAAAGTATTTGCAGAAGCAAAAACAACGTGGTGCCTGCTGGACGGCGGGAGCGGCAAACCCTTGCGCATCCCTCCTGCGATCCTGAATATTCTTTGAGCGCACCTTTCCCTAAGGGGAATTCGGTGACCAGCATGAGCATTTGAGGAAAGAAATCGCTTAGGCATGGGATTTTGGCTTCCGATTCAAAAGCAACGACCTCTCTATGGTACAAGAAACTCAGGAAAAACATCAAAAGGAAAGTGCGGATGTGTATTCCATCGCGCGCGGTGTGTGGGGCAAAAAGGATCTTTTTGTCAATTACTATTTTATTCAGGATGAAGAAACCGATTCATGGTTTCTGGTGGACGCTGGTTTGAAGTGGTCTGCAGCGCGGATAATCGCCACAGCAGCGCAGCTCTTCGGACCAAACAACGCACCAGCAGCGATCATCTTAACTCACGGGCATTTCGATCACGTCGGAGCACTCGAGGCATTGATTCATGAGTGGAATGTGCCGGTTTATGCACATATTCTTGAACATCCATATCTGACTGGACGTTCCTCCTATCCGCCTCCGGATCCATCTGTTGGTGGGGGAATGATGGCTACGATGTCGTGGATGTATCCAAAAGGTCCGATCAACATATCGAGCCATATTAAGGCATTGCCTGGCGATAACACGGTCCCCGGACTTAAGGACTGGAAATATATTCACACTCCGGGGCATTCACCTGGTCATATCAGCCTTTTCCGCGAAAGCGATAAGGTTTTGATTGCCGGAGATGCGTTTGTCACCACAAAAGCTGAATCTGCTCTGCATGCACTTTCATTCCGAAAGCATTTATCAGGTCCTCCAAAATATTTTACCTGCAACTGGGCATCCGCGAAGATCTCTGTATTGAAACTCGCCGCACTTGATCCTGAGATCGTGGCTACAGGCCATGGTGCTCCAATGTTCGGAGAAGAAATGAGAAACTCCCTCCATCGCTTGTCGAGGAGATTTGATGACCTCGCTCTTCCTGAGCATGGAAGATATCTCAATGAGCCTGCAGTCGCTGATGAGGATGGCGTTCAATATATTCCACCTGTTGCCGGAACTGTTTCGTCCGCTGTTAAGGTTGTCGCTGTATCTCTTGCTGTGTTGTCTGTAGGATTATTGGTTTATACCCAGGCACGAAAAAAGAAACTGAATCCTGATGCTGATACGCTGGTCGACAAAATTTCAAAACCAGTTAAGAAAGTGGTCAGTGAACGATGGAGAACTTTTGATCGCGCGTTCGCGAAATAGAAATACCCTGAAAAATGTAGAGGTTGAAGCCTGCGAAGACTTCAACCTTTTTTTATTCTTTTCAAATAATCAGATCAGGTTGCCCAGGTACGCCCGTTTCCGGCTTCCGATACAGGAACACATCCCTTGTACGCACCAGGTACGGCAACATATTGCAGCACTTGTGTCGCGCCAGCTTCTGAAGTAAAGAATCCCAGCAATGTGAGCTCCTTCACCATCAGTATGAAAGGCTTAGGAACGGATGAACCTCCACCCGGCACGGGTTTCTCCAAAGCTTCCTTGTGCACCGTCTTCACGAAGGATGTCTGATCTTCTTCGGACAATTCAGCAAAAGAGTCTCCGGTATCCTTCTTCGCGCGGTCTTCAAACTCTTTCAGTCCGATAATGAAAGCTTCCTGTTCCTGCTTTGAATACACATCTTTCAGCATCTTATCGATGAAAGCCGGAACACCGACGTCATTTGCGCCTGGCGTGTCCGTTGCAGGGATGATGATATCTGATAATCTCGAAATTATTACGCCCTGATCATTGGTAAGAAACTCAGGTTTCCAGTCGATAGTCGGCTTCGCTGTGCAGCCATTCATTACACCGATAATGGCTGGTGCGGAAAGCGCCCCTCCCATCAACATCGCAGTGCGTCGTAGTGCTTCTCTTCGATTCATATCTTGATCGCTGATTTTAAATTAAAGGTTCTGCTTTTTCATTTCGCTGACAGCATAATCCACAGCCCTTGCAGTGAGTGCCATGTACGTGAGTGAAGGATTCTGACATGCGGCAGAAGTCATACAGGATCCGTCGGTCACGAAGACGTTTTTGCAGGCGTGTACCTGGTTCCATTTATTGAGCACTGACGTCTTGGGATCCTTACCCATGCGCGCTGTCCCCATTTCGTGAATACCCAGCCCAATACCGGTTTCGCGATCATAGGTGGATACATTCTTATACCCTGCGGCCTCAAGCATTTCAGCGGCATCTCCGGCCATATCCTTACGCATCTTCAACTCATTCTCACGAAGGATAGCATCAAATGTGAGGGTAGGCATTCCGTATTTGTCCTTCTTGTCTTTATTGATCTTGACATGGTTCTCATGATATGGAAGGATCTCTCCAAAGCCAGTCATTCCGATATTCCATGGGCCTGGCTTTGACGCAGCTTCTTTAAGATCCTGACCGATACTTAATTCTGCTACCAGACTGGTCCATCCCTGACGACTCGCGGCGCCCTGATAACCGAAACCTCTGATGTAATCTCTTTTCTCTCCATTCAGGTTTCTGAACCTCGGGATGTAAAATCCGTTGGCTTTCCTTCCAAAATAATAGTCGTCCTCGAATCCTTCTACCACTGCGGATGCACCCACTCCCAGTTGGTGATCCATAATATTGCAACCCAGCTCACCGCTGTCATTTCCAAAGCCATTGGGGAAGCGATTGGAAATAGAGTTCATCATAATGAACGTTGATCCGAAAGTTGATGCACAAAGGAAGATGATGTTCGCGTAATACTCCACCTGCTCTCCCGATTCGGCATCGAGTATCTTCACACCGGTTGCCTTTCCTTTCTTCTCATCATAAATTAACTCATAAACAATAGAGTTAGGACGCAATGTCATGTTGCCGGTTTGCTCGGCAACAGGAAGTGCTCCAGCCACGCTGCTGTAATACGCTCCGTAGGGACAGCCACGGCTACAAAGATTTCTGTACTGACATGTGCCGCGATGTGGAGCATGGGCCAGCGGCGCTGTAACGTGAGCCACTCTGCCAACAGTCATTGTCCTGTTGAAGCTTGACTTCATCTTATCTCTCAGGTGACTCTCAACACAGTTGAGCTCCATCGGCGGAAGGAATTTTCCATCAGGAAGATGTGGGATCCCCTCAGCCATTCCGCTGACACCGATGAATGATTCCACCTTATCATACCATGGCGCGATGTCCTTATAACGGATAGGCCAATCTACGGCGACACCGTCTCGAAGATTCGCTTCGAAGTCCAGGTCTGACCAACGGTATGAGTGACGTCCCCACATAATGGAACGGCCACCGACGTGGTAACCGCGCATCCAGTCGAAACGATTTACTTCGGTGTAAGGGTGTTCAAGATCATTAACGAACCAATGCTTTGTGGCCTGTGAAACCGTGTAGCCTGTCCGTGCCTGGACGCCTTGCTGGCGCAAGTCCTCTTGTGTTGCGCGGCCCGCATAGGGAAATTCCCATGGGTCTTTGGTTGCCGTTGGATAATTGGGGTGCTGCACCATCCGTCCCCTCTCAAGGACCAGTGTCTTCAGGCCCTTTGTTGTCAACTCCATAGCTGCGTATCCACCGCTGATACCAGTGCCTACCACGATGGCGTCAAACGTGTTCTTCTTCTCAGCGTCTACATTCAGATTCATGAATAGAATATTATTGCGGTAAAATTAAGATTTCAACGAAAACAATTTCGCAATATATATGAGCGGTAATATTTTCTATTAACCTTTCATAATTTTCTTTCAAAGTGTATCGGAAACGCACAGACGGCCCATTATTTGGCCCCATTCCGCAATTGGAAATAGTTTCGGGCCTCTTACCGGAAGTTAACTGTTGTGCTAGGCGCCAATAATGACGGTTATCCTTCGATGAGCTCGGAAAGTTCCAACCATCTCAGCGTCTTCTCTTCTATCTGCGCAGTGATCTGCTGTATTTCTTTTGACCATTCCTGTAACTTCGTATGGTCGGCAGTACCGTGATTTAATAAAACGGTATACTCGTTCTTTTTCGATTCGAGAGCGTCGATCTCTGCCTGCAGCTTTTCGTATTCCTGCTTCTCTTTGAACGACGGCTTTCTTTTGTCGGAAGACTTCTGCTTCGTTTCCTGCTTCACCTCTGTCTTCACCTCAGGTTCACTTTGTTCCCGCTCCTCCACCCAGTTACGGTAGTCGGAGTAGTTACCGTTGAATATCCGGATTTCACCATCGCCTTCGAATACAAACAATTGATTCACGAGATGATCCATAAAATAACGGTCGTGAGACACGAGCAAAAGACAACCTGAAAATTTCTCCAGGAAGTCCTCCAGAACGTTTAGTGTGTCAATGTCAAAATCATTGGTTGGCTCATCGAGAATAAGGAAGTTCGGATTAGTGACAAGGAGCTTCAACAACTGGACACGCTTCTTCTCACCACCGCTTAACTTCTCAATATAGTTGTATTGCTTTTCCGGAGGGAACAGAAATGAATCAAGGAACTTTGATGCTGATACCTGTGAGC
>JAEYXN010000072.1 GCA_023431285.1 Bacteroidota bacterium | reverse complement strand
GCTTTCGATAGCCCCTCCTTCTTCACTTTCTGCAATGATCAATCGAAGCTCCTCCTCCGAATGTATCTCTGATTCGCTTACCGGTTTTATCCCCAGCATCTTCAGGATCAAATTGGCAAATCCATTCAGCAGAGAGATAAATGGTCTGAATACGAAATAGAAAACTCGTAAGGGTATTGATATCGACAGTGTGGTAGAGGTCGGGTAACGAATTGCAAGAGATTTCGGAGCAAGCTCGCCGAAGACGATATGAAGAACAGTGAGCAGGGCAAAGGCAATTGGAATAGCAATGCTATGCGCCAGCTGCGGTGTTATTTCGAACCCCAGGCCGTGGACGAGGTTTAGGATAATCTTTGATACGACATCTTCACCGACCCAGCCTAATCCAAGACTTGCAAGAGTAATCCCCAGCTGAGTAGCCGCAAGGAAGCCGTCAAGATTTTCTATGATGGCCAGTGCTGCTTTTTTCGAGCTGGTGCCAGCTACAAGTGCGATTTGTGATGCGCGAACCTTGACAATCGCAAATTCTGCAGCAACGAAAAAACCGTTTAAAAAAACCAGAAAAAGCGTTAAAAAGATGTCAAAAGCCATAAATGCTTCGCCAATAAAGTCAAATTTAACGGTATCCGCTTATTCCACGATAACTATTTTGGAAACTTGGTGCTAAAAGCGATGGGATGTAATCGAATGTGCAGTTAATGCAGGATCTCGTATTGGATAAGGTACACCACGGCACCCGCTAAATAACCCATGGCGGCTAGCAAAGAAATACGTTTCAGGTACCAGATGAAATCTATCTTTTCCATCCCCATAGCAGCCACGCCCGCTGCAGAACCAATCACCAACAAACTGCCCCCGGTACCCGCGCAGTAGGCAAGATATTCCCAGATAAGGTGGTCCTGAGGATAAGTCTCCAGACTGTACATACCCATGCTGGCAGCCACCAGAGGGACGTTGTCCACTATTGCGGATAGAACGCCGATGAGCGTAATGATAATACGATTGTCACCAAGGACGTCATTCAGCCACAGCGCGAAATTGCCCAGGGTTCCCATCGACTGTAGCGAGCCAACAGCAAGCAGTATTCCCAGGAAGAACAATACACTTGGCATATCGATCCGCGTGAGTGCGTGTGCCGCAGTGTAGCTTTTCTTTATGTTCTCATCGAGGTGCGGATTAATGATTTCAGAAATGATCCAGAGAAGACCTAGTCCGAGCATCATCCCCAGATATGGCGGAAGGTGGGTAAGTGTTTTAAACACAGGGACCGACAGCAGAGCAGTTACGCCCACTGCTAGCATGAGGTTTCCCGTCGTGATCTCATGTGTACCATGGTCAGGATGAGCGCCCTGCTGCTTTCCGGATCGGGCCACACCTAATTCACCCTTGAGAGTGAAGCTCAGATAGATTAACGGGATGAGTATACAAACAATGCTCGGCAGTATTGTCGACTTAATGATTTGCAAGGCGGAGATCTGACCGCCAATCCATAGCATCGTAGTTGTAACATCGCCAATAGGCGACCATGCGCCTCCCGCATTCGCAGCAATAATGATCATCCCGGCAAAGAACAATCGCATGTCCCTGTTCGGCACCAGCTTTCTGATCAGCGAAACCATTACGATAGTCGTCGTCAGATTGTCCAATACCGCAGAGAGGAAGAACGTCACCCAACACACGATCCACAAAAGCTTCTTGGGATTACGTGTGTTTATTCTGTCGGTTATTGTCTTGAAGCCCTGATGCGCATCAACAAGTTCAACGATGGTCATCGCTCCCATAAGAAAGAAAAGGATCTGCGCAATCTCGTTAAGGTGATGCCCCAAAGACTCTACCACATATTCAGTGTGTATCTCCGATTGTGATAATGTAGCGGAAGCTTTCTTCAGGAATTCCTGGTAATGTTCACTTAGAAATAATGATTCACTTGGGCCAGACAAGACAAATAACGTCCAGCACACAACGCCGGTGACAAGTGCTGACGCAGTCTTGTTTATTTTGATGGGATGCTCGAGGGCGATAGCGATGTATCCGAGGACAAAAACTGCGACGATTGTCAGTTCCATAGAATCAGGTTAACGTCCTAATATTAAAGTAAGAAAGTCTTTATCCCAAATTATTATTTACGAATAGCCGCCGTTCAAAAAAAAGCCCGGACTGGACCGGGCTTCATCGTATGGTATCTTTAGTATTATTTCAGACCAAACAATTTTTCATTAAGATCATTCAAAGCTCTGTCCTTGTACGATTTATGCACGAGGATGGAGACATTGTTTGTGCTTCCCCCACAGGAAACCATCCGGACAGGAATCGATTCCAGCGAAGCGAAGATCTTATTCAGAACTCCGGTTTGTTCGGTAATCTTGTTGCCAACAATACAAATGATAGCCTGGTCAGGGTCCACTTCAATCGTTCCGAATTTCTTTAACTCATTTTCTATGGAAGGAAGCTGTGAGCTATTATCAATGGTAAGGGATACAGCGACTTCCGAAGTAGTGATCATATCGATAGAGGTCTTATGGTTTTCGAACACCTCGAATACACGCCGTAGGAATCCATAAGCCATCAGCATACGTGACGATTTGATCTTGATAGCAGTGATCCCGTCTTTCGCAGCCACAGCCTTAAACGCCGCCCCTGTTCCTTTGTCCGCGATGATGGTTCCAGGCGCTTTCTCGTCCATTGTGTTCTTCAGACGCACTGGGACTTTATATTTCTGCGCAGGTACGATGGTGGAAGGGTGAAGGATCTTCGCCCCAAAGTATGCCAGCTCCGAAGCCTCGTCGAAAGTAAGCTCGGAAATAGGAACAGTCTTCTTCACGATCCTTGGATCGTTGTTGTGCATCCCATCAATATCGGTCCAGATCTGAATCTCCTCTGCGCGGATAGCGGCACCCACCAACGACGCAGTGTAGTCACTTCCTCCGCGCTTGAGGTTATCAATTTCGTTCCGGTGATTCCGGCAGATGTAACCCTGAGTGATGATAATCTCAACATTATTGAGTGAGCTGAGTAATGGCTTCAGACGCTCAGCGATCTTCTCCAGCTCAGGCTCCTCGTTCTCGTCGATTGACATAAAATACAACGCAGGGAGTAAGCGCGCGCTGATCTTTCTTTCCTGAAGATGCTGGTAGAATAATTCTGTCGACATCAGTTCTCCCTGCGCAAGAAGCTCACGATAACTTTTGTTGTCAAACTGACCTGCCGCGAGCATGCGAATGAAAATAAAAAAACGACTGCTGATCTCCTGGCCAATCGCATAAAAGGACTCGCTGCTGAAAAGCTCCTTCACGAAGGACTGGTAGTGATTTTCCAGTTTGGATATTTCTTCTTCCGCCTTTGCGTTCTGCCCAAGCAGAAGATTATCACCGATAGCCACCAGGGCATTCGTTGTGCCCGACAATGCAGAAAGAACTACGATCTTCTTACCCGGTGTTTCTGTCACAAGGTTGGCGATCTTTCTCATCCGTTCAGGCTTGCCAACGGACGTTCCTCCAAATTTCATTACTACCATATTTGCGCGTTTTTAAAGCGCGCAAATATAAGTAGCTGTAAAAAATAATCTAGCTGATCTTCAATCTTTTAAATACATATCCTAAGGAATGTTAGTGAGTAAGATCATTCATCTTAACAACGAACTCACCGCTTCTCCGAGCCATCCCTCCGGCTTCGGTTTCTTTCATCTTCTCTGGCCGATGTACTGTTCTCTTCCTTCGCTTTGTTTGCCGCTACATCAGTTGCGCTTTTCTTATCACTGAGTCTCTGCTCAGGTGTCTGTTCCTTTTGTTCTTTCTCGCTTTCCATAATGTCGTGTTTAATTTTCAAGACTACTCATGATGTTAACCATCGATGCTTGCCGCTATACTACGGACCCGTGGCCCGGACATCCTCCCAGGCCACACGACAAACTCTTCAACGCTTGTGCCTGCTCAGGATCGGAGCAGGCCGAACCATTTGGGGACGCATAAGGCCAAAAAAAAGGCTGCCCTTTTGAGACAGCCTTCTTATACATTTTTCGAGCGACTTATTTCTTGTCGTTCACTTCTTCGTACTCAACGTCAGAAACATTATCCGCGGAGCCACCAGACTCAGCGGTAGGACCCTGGTTCGTTGCGTCAGGACCACCCGCCGCATTACCAGCCTGATAGATCTCTGTCGCAGCAGCTTGCCATGCAGCATTCAGTGCGTTCACCGCATTGTCAATAGATGCCACATCCTGACTCTTATGCGCCTCTTTCAATTTCTCCAGCGCACCGGTGATCGCAGTTTTGTTTCCATCACTCAGTTTCTCACCATACTCCTTCAACTGTTTTTCAGTCTGGAAGATGAGTGAGTCAGCCTGGTTGATCTTCTCAATGCGTTCTTTTGCACGCTTGTCCTCATCGGCATGCGCCTGCGCTTCCTGCTTCATCTTCTGGATCTCGGCATCAGTAAGACCAGACGATGCCTCAATGCGGATCTTCTGCTCTTTCCCTGTTCCTTTATCCTTCGCGGAAACGTGGAGGATACCGTTAGCGTCGATATCGAACGTTACTTCAATCTGCGGAATACCGCGAGGTGCAGGAGGAATTCCATCAAGGTGGAATCTACCAATGGTTCTGTTATCCTTGGCCATCGGACGCTCTCCCTGAAGAACATGGATCTCAACAGAAGGTTGGTTATCTGCTGCTGTCGAGAATGTCTCAGACTTCTTGGACGGGATCGTTGTGTTAGAGTCGATCAGCTTGGTGAATACTCCTCCAAGTGTTTCGATTCCAAGAGACAGCGGAGTAACGTCTAGCAGAAGGACATCCTTAACCTCCCCAGTCAATACACCACCTTGAATAGCAGCACCCACAGCAACCACCTCGTCAGGGTTTACACCTTTGGATGGTTTCTTCCCGAAGAACTTCTCAACCTCTTCCTGAATGCGTGGAATCCGTGTGGATCCACCAACCAGAATTACTTCATCAATTTCAGAAACATTAACACCTGCATCCTGAACCGCCTTGCGACATGGCTCAAGCGTTCTGCGAACAAGATCATCTACGAGTTGCTCGAACTTCGCACGTGTAAGTTTCTTTACAAGGTGTTTCGGAACACCGTCAACTGAAGTGATATAAGGTAGATTGACTTCTGTTTCCATTGAACTAGAAAGCTCAATCTTTGCTTTCTCTGATGCTTCTTTCAGACGTTGAAGCGCCATAGGATCCTTACGCAGGTCCTGGCCTTCTTCTTTCTGGAACTCGTCTGCAAGCCAGTTCATAATGCGAATATCGAAGTCGTCTCCACCAAGGTGAACATCACCGTTCGTGGATTTCACTTCAAATACACCATCACCAAGCTCAAGAACAGAGATATCGAATGTACCACCGCCAAGGTCGTACACGGCGATCTTCATATCCTGATGTTTCTTGTCCAGCCCGTAAGCAAGCGCAGCTGCAGTAGGCTCGTTAATGATACGTTTCACTTCAAGTCCGGCAATCTGCCCTGCCTCTTTGGTAGCCTGGCGCTCTGCGTCGTTGAAGTATGCCGGTACGGTAATAACTGCTTCAGTGATTGTTGTTCCCAGGTAGTCTTCTGCAGTGCTCTTCATCTTCTGAAGGATCATGGCTGAGATTTCCTGTGGAGTATACAGGCGATCACCGATTCTTACACGGATCGTGTTGTTGTTACCGGCTTCTACCTGATAAGAAACCATTTTCTTTTCACCTTGAATCTCATCAAACTTTTTACCCATGAAGCGTTTGATAGATTGTACAGTGTTATGGGGATTGGTAATGGCCTGACGTTTTGCAGGATCACCCACCTTGCGCTCTCCTTTCCCGTTATCCAAAAAACCAACGATAGAAGGCGTTGTACGGCGCCCCTCGCTGTTGGCGATAACCACCGGTTCATTCCCTTCCATTACGGAAACGCACGAGTTGGTGGTCCCTAAGTCTATTCCAATAATCTTTCCCATGATATTTTCGAGTGTTTAGTTAGCTAAAAGCATTTCAGGCTCTTCAATGCTTGTGCCAAGGGCGATTTTTGGAATGAATGTGCCACAATGACAGAAATAGTGTCACCTTCTTCCGCCGGTCTGGTGAAGATAAAACCGTAACGCCGGAATACCGTCATTGCCCAACCTGGCAGACATTGTACTCAGAGAAATTTTTGCTTGCTAAAAGAGGATAAAGGAGTAGGTCAAATTCATCGCTTTATAAGATGAAACCCAAAAAGTGAATTCTCCAAGAAGGTCTCGTCCGGACTGGTAACGGAATTCAACTGAATGCCTTTTGACAGCATAGCCCGCGCCAATTGCAAAGTTCATTGCGCCAATAGGGTCCAATCTTCTGGAACCAGCATAGACATCTTTGTTTATAAGCATATCCTTTGTTAACAGGGCGTTTGTAAACAATCTGCTGTTATCCGTGAGAAAGAAATAATGTCGGACACCGAATGATCCTTCTATGGAAGAATAGTCGATGCTGGCATTTTCTGAGTCCGCTTTGTAACTATTATACATAGGCTCAAGAAGCACAACCCATTTATTTTTATTGAATGGCAATACCCACTGGAACTCCAGCCCGGCCTGCGGAGTAAGCTGAGACTCAAATGGGTGGGACACGAAAATATGGATATTCTTCATTGAGAACGATCCGTACTTCGCCCCGGCCTTAAATGCCAGATGAAACGAACGTTTCTTTGACTGCTTCTGGTACACGCGCACCTCTGCATTGGCACAGGTGTTGTATTTCTTAAAGTATGAAAGCAAATCACGATGGGTGTATCGCAAATTCTTTGCGTCACGGAGTTCCATCGACCCGCATTTCAAATTAAAGAGCTGCTGTTTGTAGGTGTCGTTCTCCGCTACTTGCCCAGCTTTCTCATCGAATTTGTATTTTTTGTATACAAGGGGCTGGAGTTCTTCGCTTCCGGCCCTGAAGAAAAATTTAACCATGGAATTGCTTTCGTACTGATAAAGTGAAGCATCTCCTTCCAGGAGCACGCGCAGGAATACTGTGGCGGTTTTGTATAAAGGTAGACGGGATCTGGATAATTTTGAGAGTACATCACTGGATGTGTCCAGCTGAATTTCAAAGCGCTCAAACCTTAACTCATTCCCGACACCAAATCCCAGGATATCGGCTACTGTTGCCGTCTTGATCTCTTGTTCACCAATAAGCTTGTATTTCACCTGAGCGGGATTAAACCTCCAATCTACATTCCTCAAAAGACATGTAACACGCTCACCATTCTTGTCAATAAGGTAGCCTTCTTCAAATTCGACTTGTGCAAAAGAGGCGCTGGAAAGGAAAAAACAAAGGATCGCGAACAAAACGCGCGTAACGTTTCTCATAACGGTATAAGTTAGGTTATCAAATAGCGCAAGTTAACACTTTGACACAACGGTGCGCATATCCGCCGGAATATTAAGTAGTATTCCCTGCGATTTTGGCAAAGCTTCGTTTCAATTATAGGAAATTGACCGATAATGATCTTATTGAGACCACGCAGTAGGAGTCCTGTCCCATCGGTGCTCCCTCAGGCGAAGTTTCAGGCCATTACCCAATAGCTTCCCATCACTCGTAGCAATATTGGCTTCCACATTCCTGATCTTCCGCATTCCCGGAATAATAGTGTGCACGTCATCGTTTGCCAGGATAAAGCGTAATGCAAGCTCGGCCATGGTCATTCCCTGAGGAATAAGTGGCCGCAACGCTTCAGCATGATCTACGCTGGAATTTAGATTCTCCGGAACAAAGTATGTTGAACGCCAGTCATCTTTCGGAAATACAGTTTCCTTTGTCAACGTACCCGTCAGCGTACCCTCATCAAAAGGAACACGCGCAATGACCCCGATGTCAAGTTTCCTGCACAGTGGAAACAGCGCGTCTTCAGGAGCCTGGTCAAAAATATTGTAGATCACCTGCACCGTATCGATATGCCCCGTCTCTAACGTCTTCAAAACATTCTCCGGTTCCCATCGATTAACGCTGACACCAAAATGTAAAACCTTTCCTTCCTTCCTAAGTTTCTCCACCGCAGTCTTCCACTCATCTTTGTCGTGCCAGCTGTCTTCCCACACATGGAACTGCTGAAGATCGACACGTTCGACACCGAGATTCTTCAGACTTTTTTCTGTGTACTCGATGATATGTTTAGCAGGAAAACATTCTTCAATGGTGTAGTGCGACTTTGATGGCCACTTGAAATTCATGGGTGGTATCTTCGTCGCGTGATAAAGCTTCTTTCCAGAATGACGCTTCATCAGTTCCCCAAGGATCTCTTCGCTTAAACCCGCGCCGTATCCCCACGCAGTATCGAAAAAATTACACCCAAGCTCCACCGACCTGTCCAGCGCACGGCTGACCTCGTTCTTCTCTGAACCAGTCCAGCCAGCAAGGCCCCACATTCCGTAGCCGATCTCGCTGACATTCCATCCTGTTCTTCCAAATCTTCTGTATTGCATGAGTATGGGTTTTAGTGCCCCAAAATAAGCTGGATTTGCAAATAGAAAAATAGCATTTCCTTTTACGGTGTCGCGTGGCGAGCATGACTTTTAGTACTTTTGCGGCTTCAATGAACCGGCGAAACAACAAATGAGCCTCGAACAGGAAATAAGCAGACGACGAACTTTTGGTATTATCAGTCACCCCGATGCCGGAAAAACTACGCTCACGGAAAAATTGCTCCTTTTCGGAGGGGCAATCCAAAAAGCCGGCGCCGTAAAATCCAGTAAGATCAAAGACCACGCCCGTTCCGACTGGATGGAAATTGAAAAGCAAAGGGGAATTTCCGTAGCTACCTCAGTGATGGGTTTTAACTACCGCGATGTAAAAATCAATCTTCTCGATACGCCCGGTCACCAGGACTTTGCTGAAGACACTTATCGAACCCTTACAGCAGTAGATAGCGTCATCATGGTGATCGACTGTGTAAAGGGTGTTGAGATCCAGACTGAGAAACTCATGGAGGTGTGCCGTATGAGGAATACACCCGTAATCTGTTTTATCAACAAACTTGACCGAGAAGGTCGCGATCCATTTGATCTGCTCGATGAAATTGAAGAGAAGCTAAGCATCAAGGTTCGTCCTCTCAGCTGGCCAATCGGAATGGGGAAAACTTTCAAAGGTGTTTACAGCCTTTATGAAAAAAGCCTGCACCTGTTCAGGCCGAGTAAAACAACGGTGGAGGAAGGAATCGAAGTCAGCAACATCAATGATACCGTTCTCGAAGAATACGTCGGTGAGAATTATGCAAACCAGCTTCGTACAGATGTAGAATTGATCGAAGGGGTGTATCCGGAGTTCGATGTAAATCAATATCTGAACGGCAGGGTTGCTCCTGTCTTTTTTGGTAGCGCGGTAAATAACTTCGGAGTGAAAGAACTTCTTGATACGTTCATTGGAATTGCGCCGCCTCCTGTGCCTCGTGAAACAAGTATGCGTATCGTTGAGCCTGAGGAATCCAAATTCTCCGGATTCATCTTTAAGATCCACGCGAATATGGACCCCAAGCACCGGAACAGAATCGCGTTCCTTCGCATATGCTCAGGGAAGTTTGAGAGAGGAAGTAATTACTACCATGTTCGTCAGGATAAAAGTATCCGCTTCTCAAATGCAACTGCCTTCATGGCGCAGGATCGCGAAACTGTTGAGGAGGCGTGGCCCGGAGACATCGTCGGTATATATGACACCGGAAATCTGAAGATAGGGGATACGTTGTCCGAGGGAGAGAAGATCACCTATACAGGTATACCTAGTTTCTCTCCGGAGATCTTCAAGGAAGTTGTAAACCTGGATGCCATGAAAACAAAGCAGCTTGAAAAAGGATTGCTTCAACTAATGGAAGAAGGGGTTGCGCAGTTGTTCACCTATGAGCTTGGTAAAAGAAAAGTTGTCGGTGTTGTAGGAGCTCTTCAATTCGAGGTCATACAGTTCCGGCTCAAGAACGAATATAACGCCACCGTTCAGTTTGTCTCTCAGAATATCTACAAAGCATGTTGGATAAGCAGCTCTGATCCCAGGAAGCTGCAGGAGTTTATCGATTCGAAACAGCGCCACATTGCCCGCGATAAGGATGATAAACTCGTGTTCATGGCGGAATCCCGCGCGTGGCTTCAAATGGTGCAGGACAACTTCCCTGAGATAAACTTCCATTTTACTTCAGAGTTCAAGGATTGATGAATCCGTTCCTGACGGATCTACATGATATGTTGTGCTGACATTTCCGCTCCCTGACTTCAAAGCATGGCAAAACGACTACCGGGAATATCTGATCTTTTGATTTGAATGTACCCGCTTTTTTGCGAGTTTGACACCAATGGACAAACCGTTCGAATCCATATACGAGGACAACCACCTGATCGCAGTGAATAAGGCTGCCGGTGTTTTGGTTCAGGGTGACAGCACCGGTGACGCACCTCTCAGCGAACTGGTAAAGGCATACATCAAGGAGAAATACAACAAACCCGGAGAGGTATTTCTGGGAGTTGTTCATCGCATAGACCGACCGGTGACCGGCGTAGTAGTATTAGCCCGGACCAGTAAAGCGCTTGAAAGAATGAACGCGCTCTTTCGTGGAAGAGATACCAAGAAAACCTATTGGGCCATCGTCACTACAAAGCCTGAACGCCCCGAAGGTGTTCTTGTTCACTGGCTTATCAAGGACGAGAAGCGCAATAAAACAACGGCGTTCAATTCAGAAGCCTCGGGAGGATTACGGTCTGAGCTTAGTTACCGTTTGATCGCGTCTTCTCATGGGATGTTCCTCCTTGAAGTATGTCCATTGACAGGGAGGCCACATCAGATCCGTGTGCAGCTCGCGAGCATGGGATGCGTGATCAAGGGAGATGTTAAGTATGGTGACGCAACTCCAAACAAAGACGGGAGCATTTGTCTGCATGCAAGACGACTGGAGTTTGTTCACCCTGTAAAAAAAGAACCAGTAACGATCGAGGCGGACCTGCCTTCGAATGAGTACTGGCAGAAATTCACATCAGTATAAACTCGGATTATGGCAGCGCCACACTGGTTAGAAAGGCTTCGTCAAAAATGGAAAATAGACAGCATCTGGCAGGTGGTCATCATACTTGTTGTTTTTGCTTGCACGGGTTTCACTGTGTTATTCATCAAAAAACCTCTTCTTCAGTTCCTGGCAGGAAGCAAAGGTGACACAGTGCTGGCATCAATTTTATACTACGTCTTCATACTGCCCATCTATAATGTCTTGTTACTGGGTATGGATTTATATTCGGGCAGTTCAGATTCTTCTGGGAATTTGAGAAGCGGTCCTTTAACCGACTGTTCGGAAAAAAATAAATTTAACCTATATGAAAAACACCTTTCTGATCATCATCGCGGTGATCTTCCTTGCCTCTTGTGCGAGTCCTAAATACACCTACCATTTTGATACTTACGATTACAACAGCGGACGGAAAGCAATCGCTGAGACGAAAAACTCCGATGTTATCGTTGCTCCGGAACCCGCGACCATGACTGCCTCCATTTCACCTGAGCCGGTTATCGTAGCTGATAAACCTGTTGTGGAAGAAGCGGATGTGAAGGCTGTCGCAAAGAAGTACTCAGAGATGAGTAAGGCGGAAAAGAAAGAGTTTCGTAAAGAAGTGAAGGAGCAGATCAAATCTTATTCTAAGTCTTTAAAAGATGGTGATGGGGTAAAGGCCTCCTCAGAAATGCAGCAGATGGATAACGACCTGAAGCTCGCAATTATCTTCGGTGCAGTAGGACTGACATTAACACTGTTCGGTGGTATCAATGAGGCCTTCTGGATACTTGGAGTGATTTCAATTGTGGTAGGAGTGGTGTTTCTTATCAAGTGGCTTGTGCGACAATAATAAGTAAAGACCATCAAGGAGATAAAAAAAGCCGGCTTCGACCGGCTTTCTTATTTTTATACTTGTTCAGCGATACTGTCTGCTAGCAGGATCACGCGGTTCTTCAGAACCTCGACGACTCCTCCAGTGATTCGTATACGATCAGATCCGGCGTTCTTGCTTCTGTATTCAACGACACCTTCCGACAGCAGGCTGATCAGCGGTGCGTGATTGTCCAATACCTGAAACGATCCGTCAGACCCCGGAAAGGTTGCGATATCAACCTCCCCTTCGAATATCTTTCTTTCCGGTGTGAGAATTTCTAAGTGCATCTCAAAAGTTTTGATATAGCGCGACTCAAAACAGATGCCGCGCCTATGGTTATTTTATCCCTTTGCTTCAGCAAGCATCTTTTCACCTTTCGCAACAGCCTGCTCAATTCCTCCTACGAGATTGAACGCCATTTCAGGAAGGTGATCATACTGGCCATCCATAATCGCATTGAAACCTTTGATGGTATCTTTGATGTCAACGAGAACACCTTTGAGACCTGTAAATGCTTCTGCTACGTGGAATGGTTGTGAAAGGAAACGCTGAACACGTCTTGCGCGGTGAACAACAAGCTTATCCTCATCGCTCAATTCATCCATACCAAGGATCGCGATGATATCCTGCAGTTCTTTGTAGCGCTGAAGAATGTTCTTCACTCTTTGTGCACAGTCATAATGTTCGTCACCAACGATCTCGGCACGAAGGATCCGTGAAGTTGAATCCAGTGGATCAACCGCAGGGTAGATACCAAGCTCGGAGATTTTTCTGCTCAATACGGTTGTTGCGTCAAGGTGAGCAAACGTAGTTGCAGGAGCAGGGTCAGTCAAGTCATCCGCAGGTACGTAAACGGCCTGAACAGAAGTGATTGATCCGTTCTTAGTGGACGTGATCCGTTCCTGCATCGCACCCATCTCTGTTGCAAGCGTAGGTTGGTAACCCACGGCAGACGGCATACGACCGAGAAGCGCTGATACCTCAGAACCTGCCTGCGTAAAGCGGAAGATATTATCGATAAAGAAAAGGATGTCACGGCCTTTGCCTGTGCCATCACCATCACGGAAATATTCGGCAACGGTAAGACCTGAAAGTGCTACGCGGGCACGTGCTCCAGGAGGCTCGTTCATCTGTCCGAACACGAAGGTTGCTTTCGACTCCTTCAATTCTTCTTCATTCACCTGCGACAAATCCCAACCACCTTCGTGAAGTGATTTCAGGAAGTTCTCACCATAATTAACAATCCCTGCTTCGATCATTTCGCGCAGAAGATCGTTTCCTTCACGGGTTCTTTCACCCACACCAGCGAATACTGAAAGACCTGAATATGCTTTCGCAATGTTGTTGATAAGTTCCTGGATCAATACCGTCTTTCCTACACCGGCACCACCAAACAATCCGATCTTTCCACCTTTTGAGTAAGGCTCGATAAGATCAATTACTTTAATACCAGTATAAAGAACTTCTGTTGAAGTAGAGAGATCCTCGAAAGCAGGAGCAGGGCGGTGGATTGGAAGCGACTGGTCGCCCTTTGGCTGTTTGATACCGTCAATGGCCTCACCGATAACATTGAATAACCGACCCTTGATGTCATCGCCGATAGGCATTTTGATAGCTGAACCAGTGTCATACACCTTCATTCCGCGTACAAGCCCTTCGGTACCTTCCATTGAAATCGTCCGCACTCGGTCCTCGCCAAGATGCTGCTGGCATTCAAGAATTACTTTGGTGCCATCACCTTTGGTCACTTCTAATGCGTCCAGGATATTCGGTAGCTTGGTTCCCTGTGCATCGAAAGCAACGTCTACAACCGGGCCGATTACCTGCGTGATCCTTCCAATATTTGCCATTGTAATATGTTAGTTAAATAATAGGGTCTGAAATTCGACCGCAAAAGTAGCCTATTAGGGATGAAGTACAAAGAGGGACTCAGCTATTTCTTTAAGATTTCCAGAGGTCTCGTTTTTGTTGATTTTTAAGCGTTTTAGCAGGAAAAGTGTCCGCGATCAGCTTGTAGCCACATTCAAAACAATCCGGAACGTCGTACCCTCGTTTTCTTCCGAATTTTTCACAAAAATCCGCCCGTTATGATAGGTGTCAATAATACGCTTCGCAAGAGTCAGCCCCAGACCCCAACCCCGCTTCTTGGTGGTGAAACCCGGCCGGAATACCATGCTGATCTTCGACCTCGGAATACCCTTGCCCGTGTCTGAAACGTCTATAAATACCTTTCCCTCATTTCCCCGCAGGATCTTGATAGCGATCGTCCCCGAATTACCCATCGCATCAACGGCATTCTTGCAAAGATTCTCCACCACCCACTCAAAAAGAGGCGCGTGGACTTCAGCAAAGATGTTCTCCGAAAGAGAGAATACCTCTATCCTGACTTTGGATGAAACTCTGGGACGCAGGTAGCTCACAACATTATTAACCAGCGTAACGACATTCTCTTTCTTCAGAATAGGAACCGATCCAATGCTTGAAAACCGTTCGGTAACAATCCGCAGCTTCTGGATGTCTTTTTCCAACTCTTCCACCAGCCCTTTCTGTCTCATGTCCGGGTCCTCTCTAATCACCTCGATCCACGCCATCAACGAAGACAGCGGTGTTCCCAATTGATGCGCGGTTTCCTTCGCCAGCCCCACCCAAACGCGATTCTGCTCCGCAGCTTTCGAATAGTTGAATGCCAGGTAAGAAATAAATCCGAAGATCGCGATCACCGAAAGCTGAATGTACGGGTAGGCTATCAGTTGCGTCAACAGAAAAGAGTTCTTGTAATAGATGTATTGGACACCAAAAACTTCACTGGTCACAGGGTCACGCAAGGTCACCTGAATGGGCTCATACGCTTCGCTCATCTGATGAATCTCCCTCGCCAGCATCTTGGCCTTTTCCGCTTCTGAAAGGCTGCTCCTGACATCTATGTTCCTGTAAGAAAGAACCTTCTGCTGCTCATTCGCCTGGATAATCGGAATTGAGTTGTTCTGAAAAAGAATCTCCTGCGCGATAAAATTTACATTGTAAAAAGTCTCTTCTTCGTTGGCAGTGTACTCTATTGCCTTTGCATACAAATGCACCTGTTGCCTCTCGCGTTCCTTGAGCTGATTAACGAGCTCATGGGTGTAATAAATAGAGCCCACGCTGATCAGGACAGAAACAACGAGCACCACCCACTTCAGATGGGAATTGTTTTGGTAGAAACTTCCTGAGGGGGCCGGATTCTTTTTACTCACAACTCCAAGTTAAATAAAAAACCGGAGCTGAAGCTTTCACTGCTGTGTCAGGATTTCATCAGGAACCATTTCGCAAGGACTTTATAGTTCACCTTGCTGCCATGCATAAGAATTCCGATACGATAGATCCGCGCGGCAATCCACGTGGTGAACAAAAACCCTCCGATCAGTAATACCTGTGAAAGAATGAGCTGCCACAGGGGAACTCCGAAGCCAAGTCGCCCAACCATAGCGATAGGCGACGTGAATGGAATAATGCTGAACCAGAAGCTTGCCGTGCTGTGCGGATCATGCAGGATGAAAAGCACTAGAGCGAGATAGGCAATCCCCAGCGGCATCATGATCGGAAGAGTGAACTGCTGCGCTTCCTGCTGGCTCTCTACGGCTGATCCAACCGCGGCGAACAATGCGCCGTATAAAAGATATCCACCGAGAAAATAGAAGGCGAAGTTAAAGACGATATATCCCATCGGAATCTCACTCGCATACTGAAGCATCCTGATAGCTTCGTTAGTTTCCCCCGGTGTGGCACCGCCGTTTTCCATCTGACGACTCACTTCTTCCATCGCATTCTGCTGTGGCACATCAACTCCCAGTACAGCAATAGTGGCAGAAGAAAGCACCGTGATGAGCAATACCCAGATGAAAACCTGTACGAGCCCGACCGCAGCGATGCCGAGGATCTTTCCCATCATCAGCTGGAAAGGTTTTACGGATGAGATGATGATCTCCACCACCTTGCTCGTTTTTTCGTCGATCACTCCAAGCATAATCTGCATTCCGTAGATGATCACGAAGAGATAGATGAGAATCCCCAGCGCAAACCCAAGGCCGTACAGGAAATCTGTATTGCTCTGCTTTTCCTCGCCCTTATCATTCACATTGATATTGTTGATCTGAATATCGGTACGCAGATTCTTTAGCGTCTCCTTGTCGATATGAAACTGCTCCAGCTTCAGATCGTGAATTTTACTTTCTATGAGGCCTTCAAGCTCATCCTTCCTTCGCACACTGGGGTTCTCTTTCGTGTACAGCGTAAATCCCTCCGGATTTGCAAGATCAAAGTTTGGTATGCGCAGCAAGGCATAATGATCCGACTTCTGAAAAGCTTCTTTAGCCTGCTCAAAAGAACCTGCAATGTGAACGAACCTGAACCGGCTCGTGTCCCCTTCAAAGTTTATCTTTCCGCTCTCGTCGAATACCCCTATCGTTGGGGCCTGAGAAGATTTCTCCTGTGCGATGAAAGCATAGATCATTGCCGCGAGGATTGCCGGAAAGATCAATGGTACTATGATCGTGGCAATAAGAAATGATCTCTTTTTTACACGATTCAGGAACTCCCGCTGAAAAATAAGCCACGTCTTATTCATGTGTTTCTCCTTTCACCAATTGGATAAAAATCTCGTTCATGCTGGGTATCTTCTCAATGAAGCTGTGCACTTCTGTAATGTCGATCAGTTCCCGGATCAGCAGATTTGGATTCAGCCCCGGAGGAGCGGTGATCACTGACTGCGTAAAGTCTGAATCAAGTGGTCGCCGCTCAACCACTTTGTATGTGTCGCTGCTGAAGTTGATTTCTCCCTTATGCTCCACTACGAAAGTGTTCGATCTGTATTTGTCCTTGACCTGCTTCTTTGAACCTTCGAGAATCTTCTGCGACTTGTTGATCAGTGCGATATGGTCACACAGATCTTCAACGGTCTCCATACGGTGTGTAGAGAATATGATCGTGCTCCCTTTCTCCTTGAGCTCAAGGATCTCACGGGTGATTATCTGTGCGTTTACAGGATCGAAACCTGAAAAAGGTTCGTCGAGAATGATGAGTCGTGGTTCGTGCATTACGGTACTGATAAACTGTACCTTTTGCGCCATCCCTTTACTCAGGTCTTCCACTTTCTTATTCCACCAATCCCTGATGTCGAACTTGCGGATCCATTCCTTGCTTTTTTCAACGGCGTCGCGGTGGGATAATCCTTTCAGCTCCGCGAAGTAGATCAACTGCTCACCAACCTTGAGTTTCTTGTAGAGCCCGCGTTCCTCAGGAAGATACCCGATGGCTCCTATATGTTTAGGCGCGAGCTTCTCACCGAACAAATGGATCTCTCCACCGTCGGCATTGATGATCTGGTTGATGATCCGTATGAGAGTGGTTTTCCCGGCGCCATTTGGTCCGAGTAAACCATAGATCGACCCCTCTGGAATTGAAATACTTACGTTGTCGAGGGCGAGGTGATGGGTGTAACGCTTTGTAACGTTGACGGCAGCTAATGCTTCCACAGGCTTTGTTTTGTAACTATTAGTGTCCGGATGAGGGACGAAATTACAAGTCAAATCCTGACAGGAAAACTATTTTGGTTGTTCTTTAAAAATGATGTTACCCAGAGAAACTTCCAGGTCGAAAACAAGAGAGTTCCTGGCGTCTGCGCTGTAGGCAGCGTTAGCATATGTGTTGCTGCTTATTTTTTTCAGTGTAGAAGGAATCTTGATGCTGCAAAGCCAGGAATCTTCAATCTTTACAAGCACGGGGATATCTTCTCCGGGAAGAAGAATAATCAGGTTACCCGCTCCGACGCTCCCTTTGATCTTGCTGGCAACGATAGGCTTATGCGTAAAGTCCAGAACCATGCTCCCGAATCCGACATCCGCAATGACATTCTTGGTGCGCGAAAGATTAAGATCTCTCACTTTAAGCGAACCAACCTCCACCTTCACGTTCAAAGTATCCATCTCCACCTGGTTCTGAAGTGTTGAAAAATATCCAACTACCACATCCGCGCTGGCAGTGTTAATCCTGAGTTTGCTGATGGCAAGTCCGGAAAGATCTATATGAGCGTTGCCCACCCCGTAATTCAATTCAAGATCGTAAGGCTTAAGCTCTGTCAGATACATCTTCCAGATATTGTCCGATGCCCTTTCAGGCTTGCTAAAGAAACGAGTTGAAATGGTTCGGCTGATGCCGTCCGAATGGATCTCTTCAAGGTTCAAAAGAACGTCGCAGGTTTTACCGTTGATCTCTTTCCTGAAATTGTGTGAATATGCGGCCTCGCTCTGATTGCTGAAAACGTTGAGAATGTCTGTTTCGCGGCTCGGTTTGATGATGCAATTTCCGCTGTTTGCTTTAAGCGACAACCTGATATTGTCGCAGGAAGGCGCGTCCTCTACTGTGAATTGTTTCTTAATCTGCCCAAAACCCGTTGCCACCAGCGCAAACCCAAGCAGTGTTAGCAAAATCTTTCTCCGCATGCTGATTTAATACGATCTCTGAATGATTCGGTTGCGGGTTGTAAGATTCAGACGTGTTTCGTCCAAAAACAGAAAACCCCATTCACAGTGTAAACGGGGTCTCAGGAAAATGGTTGTACATTTATCTAGTTAAAAAACTCTTTCATTCGCTCGAAAAAGCCTTTTTCATTCACGTCCGGATTAGGCTGAAAATTCGGGGAAGAACGAAGGCTTTCCAGCTTCGACTTCTCCTCAGCGCTGAGTTTCTTTGGTGTCCACACGTTCACGTAAATGAGCTGATCCCCAACGTCATAGCCATTAACATCCTTTAAGCCTTTTCCACGGAGACGGAGAATCTTCCCGCTCTGGGTACCCGGCTCGATCTTTATCTTCACTTTTGAACCAACAGACGGGACTTCAACCGAGGTTCCTAATGCCGCATCAATAAAGTTGATATAGAGGTCGTAGATCAGGTTGTTACCATCCCGTTTCAGAAACTTATCTTCCTGTTCCTCAATGAGTATTAACAAGTCACCCGGAATTCCGCCTCCGGGAGCATCGTTCCCTTTGCCACCCATTGAAAGCTGCATCCCCTCGCTTACGCCCGCAGGGATTTTCACACTGATGACCTCTTCCTTAGAAATAAGGCCTGAATTGTCGACACCCGGCGGTCTCTTGTCAATAGTCTGTCCCGCGCCATTACAGCTGGAACAGGTAGTTGTGGAAACCATCTGGCCAAGCATTGTATTCACAACCTTACGCACCTGGCCTTGTCCCTGGCAGGTAGGGCAGGTTTTGTAAGTAACACCTTCCGCCTGTACGAGCCTGTTTACTTTGATCTTCTTTTCAACACCAGCGGCAATCTCCTCCAGTGAAAGTTTCAGCTTGATACGCAGGTTCGACCCCTTCCTTTGACGTCTGCCACCACCGCGGCCGCCTCCGCCAAAGAATCCTTCAAAGCCACCACCTCCGAAGATATCTCCAAACTGACTGAAGATATCCTCCATGTTCATGTGGTGCTCACCGTAGCCGCCGCCATTACCCATTCGGGCGTGACCAAACCTGTCGTACTTCGCACGCTTGTCGGCATCGCTTAATATTTCGTAAGCTTCAGCAGCTTCCTTGAACTTCTCCTCCGCCTCCTTGTTGCCGGGATTCTTATCCGGGTGAAACTGGATCGCCACCTTACGATAGGCTTTCTTGATTTCCTCCGGCGTCGCCGTTTTTCCAACTCCCAGTATCTCGTAAAAATCTCTTTTCTGACTCATTGATTGATCCTCCGTGAAGATGTCTCCGTTAACTTCCGATTACGACTTTGGCAAAGCGAATCACTTTCTCATTCAGTAGATAACCTTTCTCTACTACATCCACTATTTTGCCTTTCAGATCCTCCGATGGAGCCGGAATCTGAGTGATGGCTTCATGCAGGTCGGCATTAAATTCAGTACCCTTTTCTATCTGCATTGGCTTTACGCCATACTGATCCAGGATCTTTCTGAATTTGTTATTGATCAGAATATACCCTTCGATTTCAGGTGTCTTCGCGGTGGATGACTTCTCTGCTCTCTCGAAATCGTCTACGACAGGCAGGAGCGCTTTGATGAGTTGCTCGTTCGCTGACTGGATCATCTCCAGTTTTTCGCGTGAAGTTCTCTTTCTGAAGTTGTCAAACTCTGAATACAACCGCAGATACTTATCCTTCTGCTCAGCAATTTCATTCTGGAGCTTCAAAGTCTGATTGTCAGTAGTCTCGCCGGTAGCCTCTGACAGGTTTTCCGATGTCTCTTCTGAATTTTCAGCAACTACCTGCTCATCTGTTTTTATCCCTTCCTTTTCGTCGTTTTTTTCCATTACCGTTCAAGCTTTAAGAATGATAGACATGCAATTGTCAACAAGTTTGCCAAACCAGACTGAGTGTCAATCTGGCACGGCATTTCAGTGTAGATGACGCCAGATCAGGTCTTTTAATTCCACAATCCCCTGATTTGTCATCGAAGAGATAAAGACACATGGAATTCCTTCCGGCAATTCCTTTCGAATGGCATCTTTCAATTCATCATCGAGGAGATCGGACTTTGAGATTGCCAGCAGCCTCTTCTTATCAAGAAGCTCCGGATTGTATTTTCTGATTTCGTTCAGAAGAATTTCAAATTCCGTCCTGATATCTTTTGAATCCGCAGGAACAAGGAACAACAGGAGTGAATTTCTTTCAATATGTCGAAGGAACCGGATTCCAAGTCCGCGCCCTTCCGCTGCTCCCTCGATAATACCCGGAATGTCCGCCATCACGAACGACTGATCATCACGGTACGCAACAACGCCAAGGTTAGGCGTCAGAGTAGTAAAGGGATAGTCGGCGATCTTCGGTTTGGCAGCCGACACAACAGATAACAAAGTTGACTTGCCTGCATTTGGAAATCCAACCAGACCAACATCAGCGAGTAATTTCAGCTCGAGAATGATCCATTCTTCTCTTCCCGGCTCTCCAGGCTGAGCATGCTGAGGAGCCTGGTTAGTCGAAGTGGCGAAGTGAGCATTACCCTTTCCGCCACGTCCTCCGGGAGTGAGTATTACTTCCTGTCCGTCTTCAGTGATCTCACATATCAGGCGGCCCGTCTCGGAATCACGCGCCACTGTTCCAAGGGGAACATCAATAATCACATCCTTGCCATCGGCACCAGTCATATCCTGCTCCTGGCCAGGGTTTCCATCACTCGCAATAACGTGCTTGCGATATTTGAGGTGAAGGAGTGTCCAGTGCTGGGCATTACCCCGCAGAATGACGTGCCCCCCGCGACCGCCATTCCCACCGTCAGGGCCACCTTTCTGTATGAACTTTTCCCTATGGAAATGAAGGAAGCCCGCGCCGCCGTGTCCGGAGCGTGAACAGAATTTTACGTAGTCAATGAAGTTTGCAGATGCCACTATTAGACAAGTAATCTTGAATCAATCTCCCGACAAAGGTTCGCGAAGATATCATCAATCGCTCCAACACCTATCACCGATGCGTATTTATTGTGTCCTTTATAATATTCGGCGACAGCCATTGTTTCCGCTTTGTATACCTTGATACGATTCTCTATCACTTCCGGCTTCGCATCATCAGGACGATTTTCTTTTAATGCACGGTCAGCAAGACGCGTTCTCAGTTCATCCTCATCAACAACCAGCTCTACAAGAATCTTTATTGGTGCACCCTTGGAATCCAGCAGACGGTCAAGCGCCTCAGCCTGCGCAATCGTCCTTGGGAACCCGTCGAAAATAATTCCTCCGATCTTTCCGCTGGATTTGATCTTGTCGTCTACCATGTCAATTACCAGCTGGTCCGGAACAAGGTTTCCCTTGTCCATATACTCTTTAGCAAGTTTTCCAAGAACAGTCCCTTCTTTCAAATGCTTTCGGAAAAGGTCCCCGGTTGAAATGTGCATGAGATTGTACTTCTCAATGAGTTTTGCACTCTGGGTGCCTTTGCCGGCGCCTGGAGGGCCAAAGAGAATGATGTTGATCATGGTGGCGAAATTGGTTTTATGAATCCAAAAAAACTTTCGAAGATACGAAGATCACAGCAAATCCGACGTGTGATTAAAAAATTAGGTGGTTCGCAGCCGGAATTCGATGATCACGATCCAAAAAGGCGGAGTTGGAAGAAAAACCGAGTCTCCTCTGAAGATCTGGTAATCAGCTGACCGGCAGCCAGTACAGGCCTGAAAAATTAGTTGGAGAAGATCAGAAGGTGATCACTTGCCTCGATAAGTTACGTGCTGGCTCACGTCTTTGATTTGTAAATTTCCTTCAGGTTACGCCCAAACCCATCATAGTCTAACCCATACCCAAGTACGAATTCCTTCTCGATGTCAAACCCGACATATTTGGCGTCGAAATTATTATCGCGTGCCGGTTGCTTTCGCAGTAGCGCCACCACTTCGACACTCTTCGCACCGAGTCCTTTCAAATCATCCACAAGTTTCTTGAGCGTAAGCCCCGTGTCAATAATATCCTCGACCAAAACAATATGTTGACCAAACAGACTTTCTTCCAGTCCGATCAGCGTCTTGAGTTGTCCACTGGTATGCGTTCCGATATACGACGACACTTTTACAAACGACACTCTGCAAGGAATGTCGATCTGCTTAAGCAAGTCGGCGGCAAACATAAACGCTCCATTCAGTACAGGAACAAACACAGGATTCTTATCCTGATAGTCTGCTGTAATAGCCACACCAAGTTCCCGCACCTTTTGCTGAATCTTCGACTTGTTAATGAACTGCTGAAATTCTAAATCTTTGATCTTCATTTTATACCACAAAAAAATCTTGCTGCCTCGCGATACTCAGGGTTGGGCTATTTCAAATCGGTAGTGCCCTGTGATCCGGAAAGCAAAAAGACAATCCGAAAGTTCCTGCCCGTTACCGATGTTATGAACGATTTGATTCCTGCTACCATCAGGTGACTTCTTATCCGTTACAATCCCGATGTGCGTAAGGCCACTCCCAAGATCCCAGGTGACGATATCGCCTGCAAAATAATCAGCGGCGGTCTTCGAAACAGGGAGGGATTTTCCATGACGGGAAAAGTAGGTCATCAGGTTCGGAACACGCCGGTGATCGATGTTCCTGTCAGGTTTATTCAGCCCCCAGTTTGCCGGGTATGCCGAAAAGTGTTCACGCATGTCTTCATGGACCTTCACCTGCAAATCGATTCCAAGCTTCCGGTAGGCGCGGATGACAACATCGGTACAAACACCGCGATCCGCGGGTACATCTCCTCCGGGATAGGCGATCGAAAAATACGAAGGGTCATATTTTACTTTATCGTTCGTCAGCTCAAGTGCCGCGTCGCTGAGTTGTTGAAAAAAATTTTTCTGAGCGGATAGACTGTTCTCTCCGGCAAGCGTGATAATGACAACTAATGTGATAAGAAGGGGTCTCATAGTTCATTCATTAGCACCCGGTAAAGGTCGATCATGCTGATGATGTCACTCTTGTGCACTTTCTCATGCGGGGAGTGTGCGAACTGTTCGGGTGCTCCGACGAAACACCAGTCGAAGGGATAAGGAGATACCTGCAATTCACGGCCATCGCTGGAACCCATTCCTTCAACTTCAAGCTGATGCGGGATCCCGTTCGCTGTTGCAATATCAATGATCCTTCTCACATAAGACTGTCGAGGGATATTTCTGTCACGCATGGATATAGCAACTCCCTTTCCGTGGAAGACGCCATCAGAAACCCAGGTGATATCCGAGATCAGCGCCTGGCGCACGTTCCATTCTTCAAAAATATGTTTGGCCAGGAACGGAACAGATCCTCCTCCGTGCTCCTCCCATGTACTGAATACGATCGCACCATCCTTCAACTGTTCCGCTACCCGCAGTGCAGCGTACACACCAAGCCGATTGTCGAGATAAGGTGACTCAATATAATTGGATGATTCACGGAAGTCAGGCTTATACGTCAGTGAAGTGCCACGTTCTATTTCGCGTCCAAACCTGCAAAACGCATGTTGCTCATTGTCATATTCAAGCTCTCCCTCAATGGGTCCGAGGGAGTCTTGTCCGATCAGACGTGTGCCGGCATCTGCGTCAGGGCTTCCGACTGGAAGAAGCTGGTTCTGGTATCTGACTGTGAATCCAACGCTATCGATGTGAGCGAAAATCGCTGTTCTTGGACGTCCGAACTTTAGTATGATGCAGTCCTGGAAATCGTTTCCGGAAAGGACTTCGCATTTGTGCTTCCACTTTTTCTTCTCCCGCTTAATATACTTCAGGAGGAAGTCCGTCATCATGGCTTCGTCGCCGGAAGGAGCATTTATCCCACATAGCTCCCTGAGCAATTCCGTCTTAATCTTTGTCTGTGCCATTAAACTGGTACAACTTTATCTTAAATTTCGCTGAGAAAAAAGTGGCCGGTATGGTTTTTAATCTAAGCGCTGAGAATTCCGTCGCTTCTCAGTTTCTTCTTGAACTTCGTGATACGTCAATCCAGGTTGACAGGGCCCGGTTCCGCAAAAACGTGGAACGCCTTGGGCAAATTCTCGCCTACGAAATCTCGCGGTCATTCAACTACGAACCTTTTTCCATCACTACTCCACTGTCAACAACAACGGTGAACAGGATCACTTCGATGCCTGTGCTGATCACTATTCTTCGCGCTGGCCTGCCTTTTATGGAAGGCTTTCTGAATATCTTCGATCACGCAGACTGCGGCTTCGTCGGCGCTTACCGTGATGAAACAAGCGGTGAAGTGAAAATAAATGTTGACTATGTTGCGACTCCTTCAATCAAAGACAAGGAGTTGATTCTGATTGATCCGATGCTTGCGACAGGCAAGTCGCTGGCACGTACGCTTGAATTGTTGACGAAAAGGGAGATGCCGCGATCCGTTCACCTCGCATCAGTGATCGCCGCTCCGGAAGGAATCAGTCATGTCATCGAAGCCTCCAAATCCGTTGGATGTCCGGTTCGGATATGGACCGGATCAATAGATGAGAAGCTAAACGATAAATTCTACATTGTTCCGGGTCTCGGAGATGCGGGGGATCTGAGTTTTGGGTCTAAGTAAGTTAGCGCTGGAAGGATATGGTTGAAGAACTTGTGAAGGCGGTTCCGGTGTACTTCTCGTCAATGCTGAAGTTTATCTTCGGACCATTGGGTGGCTACATGGCGGGCCTCAACATCATCACTACAATGATCGTTACCGTGGCAGGAACAATGACTGTGGTGTTTGCTTTTGCTTTCTTCGGAGATTTCCTAAAGCAAAGATTATTAAAGACGTTTTTTCAAAACGAAAAGAAATTTACCGAAAGGAACAGGAGATTCATCCGGATCTGGCGAAAATATGGACTGCCGGGAGTCGCTCTCCTTACGCCGGTTCTCCTTACACCCATCGGTGGTACCATCCTCGCAGTAGCCTTTGGAACACCAAGAAATAAGTTGATCTTGTCAATGCTGATCAGCGCGTCTATCTGGTCCGTTGTTCTTACTACGGTTATTTATTTCTTTGGAAATATTCTTCCGGACTTCATGCAATGATCAGTTGTTAACGACGAGCATCCAATGAACGCCGAATTGATCTGTAAGTACACCTAAACGTGATCCCCATACAGTGGGTTCCAAAGGCATGTGAACAACACCATTCTCAGAGAGCTTCGTGAAAATTTTACGCTGTTCCGTTTCACTGTCAAGGCTGATGTACATCGTGATATTAGTGCCTTGGTGAAGTTTCTGTTCAGGAGACTTGTCGCAGGCCATCAGGTGAATATTGCCAGACCGGAATTCACTATGCATTACTTTGCCTTTGGCATCAGGGTTGTGACCATTGCTGTCATAGTATTGAATGAATACTATCTCTCCTCCGAAGCAGTGTTTGTAGAACTGCAGCGCTTTCCCGCAGGAATCTTCAAATGTAATGTAGGGACAGAATTCCATCATGAAGGATTTTCTTCGGGTTGGTCGGGTAGAATTTCTATGTCGTGAATAAGAACCTTTCGGGCAATAGCCTGGCCTGTCCTGGTTGCGGCGAGACCTCCAAGCGCTGTCTCTTTGTAGCGGGTCTCCATGCTTGCGCCGATCTCACCCATCGCTTCAATCACTTCATCAACGGGAATGACGCTACTTACGGATGCAATTGCGATTTGTGCTGAGCTGTTTGCAATAGCAGCGGCACTTGCATTTCGTACCACACATGGCACTTCGACTAACCCGGCCACCGGGTCGCACACAAGCCCAAGCATACACTGGACAGTGATCGCTACAGCGTTCAGGATTTGATCCACATCGCCGTCCAGGCAAAAAACAATAGCTGCGGCACCCATCGCTGCGGCCGTACCTGTTTCGGCCTGGCATCCTCCGACCGCTCCCGCAATAGATGCTTTTTGTTCCATGATCAATCCCACACCCGCCGCGATCAACATGGCCTCAACAATTTTCGGGTCAGATATATTATGGATATCCTGAAGTGTGACAAGGATTCCGGGCATAATCCCGCTTGCCCCAGCGGTAGGAGCAGCTACAACGCGACCCATGCAACTGTTCACTTCCTTTGCAGCCAACGCCCGGGCTATGAGTTTTTGAAATTGGGGAGATAAAACACTGGTGGGATGCCTGTAGACTTTCTTTGCTCCGTTGTTAATCATGCCGGAGCGGGAAACGGTTTCTTCTTCAAGACCTGTGCGGACCGCATCTTTCATTACTTCCCAGGCCTGGGCCAGGCCACTGAAAATCTGCGCAGGCTCGCGGTTCTTTTGCGTGGTCTCGTATTCAACAACAACCTCCCAAAGGTTCATGTTGTTTTGGATGGAATATTCTTTCCATCCGGCAAACGAGTCAAAGAGGAACGCCATGGCATCTCGGTTAATGAGTAAGGTGAAGTTACATAATAATGAGATGCCTGCGCGAAATATGTCGTCAGGCTAGAAATCAATCTCGCCAAGGAATTCAGCTTTCTCAAGCGTGTAGATGAGGCGGTCGGGATCTGAATCGTTCAACCTTAGCGTGCCGGTCACCTGCACAGGTTTGTCTGTATAAGTTACATCCTTAACACTGAAAACCTCGACGACGGTCTCCGGTCCACCAACGCCGCAAAAGAAACAGGCATTCAAGGGAAGGGATGAAAGCATAAATCGTTTTGCTTTCATCCCGCCGTCAAAAGGCACGAGGAACCCCGGAAGTGTGACCACTTTCCCATCGAGTGCCCTGACCTCTTTGGTAAAGACCGGTTTTTCATATTCAATGCCTTTTTCCTCTGTGCGGGTATAGCTGACGTTGTAAAGCTTCGGCCAGACCACCGATGGGAAGCCCGTATAGGAAAGTTTCTGCGCGCTCAGCACAGTCGATGACAGAAGAAACAGTATTAGAAAAATGAGTTTCACAGGATAATGGTACGTCACGGATGAATCTGATAAATAAGGTTATTTGAAGTTACCAAATAAAGGTAATTTGTTTGGACAATACTGGCTTGCGCCGCCCAAACCTTTAATCTAGCAAACAGTGAACCTGATCAAAAAATTCTTTTCTGAGAAGTGGTTTGTCATTGGAGTCTATGCAATCGCCCTTCTCCAGATCATAAACCTCGCCATTTTCACCCGTAACAATTGGATCATCGAACACAACAATGCGCTCCGCGACGAGGTGGAAGACGTAAAATCCAAGACAGACGGAATCATGTCCGGCATTGTGCACGGCATTGACCTTGGAGTTCGCGGATATGCGCTTACCAAAAAACCGGTGCTCCTGGACCCCTTCACAAATCTTTCAAAGACCGCTCCGCGCCAATTGAGCGAGCTCGAAGCACTTCTCAAGCGCCAGAATTACCCCGACATTCAGGAGTTTTACAACCTTAAAAAAGAGCTGGAATCTTACATGGCCTGGTCTTCAAAAATGGTTGAGCAGGTAGATCTCGATAACATGGAGGAGTTTTCTGCTATGCTTGAAAAAGACAAAGGCTACGATCTGTGGGTAGTGTACGCCGCCTTCCAGCAGCCTCTCGAGAAATTTGAGGATAATCTTTTCAGACAGGCTCAAGGTGAATATGAAGCAGCGATGAACACCAACCGGATCCTTCAATGGGTGATGGCAATATTCAGTATTCCGTTGCTGTTCCTGATCGTTGTACGAATCCAGAAAGAAAGAAGTGGACGCCAGCGCCTGCTCACAGAGGTGGCTGAAAACGACAGGAAATATGTTTTTAATTCCGGTAATGAAAAAGAACTCTCTGCCAAGGAAATCATTGCACAGACAATTGAAAACACGCGCAAGGCTTCCAATTTCGTCAAGAGCATGGCGGGTAATAATTACGATGTTGAGTGGGTCGGATTGAATGATACCAACAGGTCACTCAACGCGGAAACACTTGCCGGCGATCTTATCAACATGCGTGAACAACTCAAGCGCGTAAAACTCGAGGATGAGAAACGCAACTGGATGAACGAAGGACTTGCTTCCTTTTCTGAATTGGTCCGGAATCATCAGCATGACTCGCAACTGTTGGCAGACAAATGTGTCTCGTATCTTACCAGGTATCTCAATGGACAGCAAGCCAGTCTGTTTGTACTCACCGGAGAAGGCGAAGATCAACACCTTCAACTAGCGTCATGCTACGCGTTCGACAAAAAGAAGTACGTCGAAAAAACTGTCGACCTTGGAAATGGATTGATTGGTCAGGCGTTCATGGAAGGCGAGACCATTCATTTACGTGAAATACCTAATGGCTACACGGCAATCACATCCGGCCTTGGAGATTCCACTCCCGGGTTTCTGCTGATCGTTCCCCTGAAATATGATATCCAGACCGTTGCGATATTTGAGCTTGCTTCATTTTTTGATTTTGAACAACATCAGATTCAATTCCTGCAAAAGGCGGGTGAGTTTCTTGCGTCGGCCATTCTGAACTCTCATAACACACAGAAGATGAAAAACCTTCTTGACGTTGCCAGAATGAACGAAGAGCAGATGCGTCAGCGCGAAGAAGAGATGCGCCAGAATATGGAGGAGCTGCAGGCAACGCAGGAAGAACTGGTTCGAAAGGAAAGAGAAATGCAGAAGAGACTGGCAGAGAACAAGCAATACCAGTAACAGAGATATCCAATCATCTTAAAGGGCAGAGGCCGTTCCATCACCAGGAGCGGCCTTTTTCGTTTTGATCATGATTTGATCCTGGCTTTTTCGGGTTTTCATGGACAGAGAAAGTGTCCCAAAATGGAGATAAGCCCTCTCATAGCTCACTCAGAGCCCACTCTTTGTGCTCTCATCTTCCACTGGGGCCAGGAGGGCTCTTCCAGGGATCCTCCCGCGAGTTCGCGACACAGTGCTCGCGCATGCTCACACATCCACCGCTCTCAATAAGTTCCTTGCTCCCCTCAAAGAGAAGGTCCTTCCGCGAGTTCTCGCGACACAGCGCTCGCGCATGCCCACACACATCCACCGCTCTTCTCCCTTCTCTTTCGTCATTGAGCACTGGGCGGATTGTGCGTTGGCTGCGATGAATCTGCATCAATGTGTTACGTGCTCCCCTCATAGAGGAGGTCCTTCCGCGAGTTCTCGCGACACAGCGCTCGCGCATGCGCACACACATCCACCGCTCTGGATGACGGTTTAACAGGGGGGGCGAGCCTTCCGCGAGTTCAGGAATGAGTGTCTCTAAAAAGAAAGAGGCCATCCTTTTGGACAGCCTCTTCTTATAAGGTTAACGCCGACTACGCAACTGAAGGCTCTTCTTTCGTTCCATAGGCCTCAATAGGAAGACAACTACATACAAGATTTCGATCTCCATAAGCGTTGTCCACACGACTAACGGAAGGCCAGAACTTGGAATCGCGTACGAAAGGAAGAGGATATGCTGCCTTCTGACGAGAATAAGGCAAGCTCCATTCATCGGCCGTAATCACGAAGGCCGTGTGCGGCGCGTTCTTCAATACGTTGTTTTCGCGATCGTATTTTCCTTCCTCGACTTCTCTTACTTCGTTTCTGATTTCAATCAATGCATCGATGAACCGATCAAGCTCTTCTTTCGGCTCGCTTTCCGTAGGTTCAATCATCAACGTACCGGCTACTGGGAAGGATACCGTGGGCGCGTGGAAACCATAGTCCATCAAACGCTTTGCAATATCTTCCACTTCGATGCCTGCTTTCTTGAAGTCACGGCAGTCAACGATCATCTCATGGGCGCAATGACCTTTGTGACCGGTATAAAGAATCCGATAATGTTTCTTCAGCCTGTCTTTCATGTAATTCGCATTGAGGATCGCGTAACGCGTTGCATTCGTCAATCCCTCAGAACCCATCATCGCGATGTATGCGTATGGAATAACAAGGATGCTCGCGCTTCCCCATGGTGCAGCAGAGACTTCCTGTATTCCTTTATCTCCTCCGGTTTTCACAACTGTGTGTCCTGGCAGATAAGGTTTCAATTTGTCATTGCAACAGATTGGCCCCATTCCAGGGCCGCCACCACCGTGTGGAATACAGAATGTTTTATGAAGATTCAGGTGACATACGTCTGCGCCGATATTCGCCGGCGAAGTAAGACCCACTTGTGCGTTCATGTTGGCGCCATCCATATACACAAGACCGCCATTTTCGTGGATCGTCTGGCAGATATCGGTAATAGACTCTTCGAATACACCGTGAGTCGATGGATAAGTAACCATCAGACATGATAACGTCTTGCTATACTGCGCCGCCTTCGCCTTCAGATCTGCGACGTCGATCTTGCCCTCTTCATCAGATTTTACCACAACGACCTGCATACCCGCCATCACAGCGCTGGCAGGGTTCGTTCCATGTGCAGAAGCGGGAATCAAGGCAACATTTCGTTCATTGTCACCGCGGTCCCTGTGATACGCACGGATAACCATCAGGCCCGCATACTCTCCCTGCGCGCCACTATTCGGTTGGAGGGATACTCCGGTAAACCCGGTAATTTCCTTAAGCCACTCCTCAAGATTAGAAAGGATCGTTGCATATCCTTTCACCTGATCTGCAGGAGCAAAAGGATGGATGTTTCCGATTTCAGGCCATGTTACCGGAATCATTTCAGCGGTAGCATTCAGTTTCATCGTACATGAGCCAAGTGAAATCATGGAATGCACCATCGAGAGATCCTTGTTCTCCAGCCTTTTAATATAGCGCAGCATTTCGTGCTCGGAATGATGCGTATTGAAGACAGGGTGGGTTAGTATTTCTGAAGTTCTCACCAATGAAAAAGGCCAGTCGATGCTCTTGCCATTCAATGTGACTGACGAAAACTTCTTCCCCTGTGTTTTCGAGAATACTTCGATGATAGATTGAACGTCATCTCCTGAAGTTGTTTCATCCACAGAGATGCCGATAGAGCCATCTGTGAAGTAACGGAAGTTCATCTCCTTCGCGAGCGCTTCTTTCCGCACTGCATCCTGATCGACACCTGAAATTTTTAGTGTGTCAAAGAAGTGCTCGTTCGTTTGAGTGAAGCCAAGATTTTTCAAGCCTCCATTCAAAGCAATAGCAAGTCCATGGACTCGTCCGGCGATTTTGCGCAAGCCTTTCGCGCCGTGATAAACCGCATACATTCCAGCCATCACTGAAAGAAGAACCTGGGCGGTACAGATATTTGATGTGGCTTTCTCACGACGGATATGCTGCTCCCGTGTTTGCAGCGCCATCCGGTATCCGGGATTACCTTTGGCATCCAGCGAAGCACCAATAATTCGTCCCGGCATCTGGCGCTTAAACTCGTCTTTGGTTGCAAAGAAAGCTGCGTGCGGGCCTCCAAATCCCATTGGAACACCAAACCGTTGAGATGATCCAACGACAACGTCGGCACCCATCTCTCCAGGAGACTTTGCAAGTGCAAGACTCAGCAGGTCCGCAGCAACTACTGCGTAGATTCCGTTATCATGCGAAGCAGAAATTAATGAGGTGAGATCGCGTATAGTGCCATCGTTGTCCGGGTTTTGCACGAACAACGCGAAATAGTCTTTATCCGACGGATCGAACTTCGAGATATCGTCGATCACCAGCTGAACACCAATTGGGGCAGAGCGTGTTGTCAGTACACCTATCGTTTGCGGGAAGGAGTTACGGTCCACGAACATCTTGGATGCATTCTTCCGGTCCGCCTTACGGGAAACAAATAAAAGGTGCATTGCCTCCGCCGCAGCGGTTCCCTCATCCAAAAGGGAAGCGTTGGCAATCTGCATCCCCGTCAGATCGATGATCATTGTCTGATAATTGATCAGCGCCTCCAGTCTGCCCTGTGCAATCTCTGCCTGGTAGGGAGTGTAGGCGGTGTACCATCCCGGGTTCTCAAATATGTTCCTGAGGATGACGCCAGGAGTGATCGTATTATAGTATCCTGCTCCGATAAATGATTTGAAAATCCGGTTTTGGCCGGCAATTTTCTGAAAAGAAGAGAGGAATTCGAACTCTGACTGAGCGACGGGAAGGTTAAGTGGCCTTTTCAATCTGATGGACGCCGGGATCGTTTCTTCAATCAACTGATCGATGCTATCCACACCGATCACCTGTAACATCTCTTTCACCTGCGCTTCATCTGGGCCAATGTGCCTGGATTCGAACTTTTCTGCGTACTGCGAGTCTATTTTCATTGAATGATTTGATTTTCAAAAGGTTAGGCAGATAATGAGGGCCAAACGTCTGTAAGGCTACAAAATTAAATATTTACGTCAGGCTTATGCCGGCGTCATGGGAAAAAATTCCGTTATGACTACCGGCGGAACGGATCCCTCCCCCGCTCAGCAAACACATTTATATATCAGAAAAATCCTTCCCATATTGCGCCTTCTGAAAAACTCATTTATGAAGCTGAAATACCTTTTGGCGGTCGTCATCGTGGGCGCCGCTATCCAATCACGTGCTCAGGATTTACAGGGCGCGCGACCTTACGCCGATCAGATGACCAAAGAGAGTCTGAAAGGCAATCTTACAATCCTGGCATCTGATGCGCTCGAAGGCCGTGAGACCGGGAAGAGGGGTCAGAAAATGGCCGCCGCGTTTATCAAATCACATTTTGAAGAGCTTGGTCTTGCCGGCCCTGTATCAGGGGATTACTTCCAACCGGTTCACCTGTACACATCCAGGCCAAAGGATGTCTATATAAAGGCCGGAAAGGAAACCTTTAATAACTTCGATAAGATCGTCTATTACGGTGCTTCTGCCAGTGAAGGCGAAGAATCCGTGCAAGTTGTTTTTGCAGGACAGGGCCGCCGTGAAGACTTCGACCAGATTAACGTAGAGGGCAAAGCCGTGGTCGTGAATGTGCCTGGAGATGGATTCCGCACTCCTATCGCACTCGCCCGTGAAAAGAAAGCAAAGCTGGTACTTCTGTATAGCGATGACGCTACGACTTTCCAAATGCTGATGGCTCAATTCAAGAACTATACTTCCAATGGAATGCTCTCGGTCAATAAACCTGAGAACAAACCCGGGACCGGTGTATTTTTCATCTCGCCTGATGTCGCGCCAAAGTTGTTAGGACAATCAGCAGAAAAATTATCTAAAGCCGCAAAAGCCGATGCTGCCAGGAAGCCGCTTCCTAAAATCAAGCCTGCTTCCCTGCAATACAAGGTTGAAATGGAAGTGTCTGTGCTGAAGACGGAGAACGTCCTCGGATATCTCGAAGGAACGGAGAAGAAAGACGAAGTTCTGGTAATCACTTCCCACTACGATCACATCGGTATGGAAACTTCGGGTGAAGACAAGATCAACAACGGTGCCGATGACGACGGATCAGGAACTGTAGCCGTGATGGAACTGGCGAAAGTATTTGCTCAGGCAAAGAAAGATGGTAAAGGACCTAAGAGAAGTATTCTGTTCATGACAGTGACCGGTGAGGAAAAAGGATTGCTCGGATCAGATTATTACACTCAGCATCCTGTATTTCCGCTGGATAAAACCGTTGTAAACCTGAACCTGGACATGATCGGAAGAAGTGATCCTCAGCACAAGGACAGCGCGCCTTATGTGTATGTTATCGGGTCGGACAAACTTTCATCGAAGTTGCATGAGCTCAGCGAAGCCGTGAACAAGAGTACAACGAATTTGATTTTTGATTACACCTATAATGATCAGAATCACCCTGATCGGTTGTACTACCGTTCTGATCACTGGAACTTTGCAAAGAACAATATTCCGATCATCTTTTATTTCGATGGTATCCATGAAGACTATCACAAACCTTCTGACGAGGTCGACAAGATAGAATTTGATCATTTATTAAAGAGAGCACAGCTTGTATTCTATACAGCATGGGAGATTGCCAACCGGGAAGAGCGTATCGCCGCGGACAAAGCGATCGACTAACCTGTGAATTGGTTAAAAACAAAAGAGGGTGTTTCATACGAGACACCCTCTTTTCATTATTAGGAATTCTATTAATTATAATTGCGTATTCTGGTCGAACAGCTGAGCATCGACAACTGCGATTGCTGCCATGTTAACGATCTCGCGGATTGAGCTGCCAAGCTGGAGGATATGAACTGGTTTTTTCATTCCCAGCAGGATAGGACCTATAGCTTCGGCACCACCTACTTCCATCAACAACTTGTATGCGATGTTACCTGCGGCAAGGTTAGGGAAGATAAGTGTATTAGCTCCCTGATCTACAAGCGCGCTGAACGGAAAGTTTTCTTTTTGTATATGTGTGTTCAGCGCGACATTGGCCTGAATGTCTCCTTCCACCACGAGGTCAGGATTTCTTTTCCTCGCGATCTGCACAGCTTTCCGTGCTTTCTCAGGGATCTCACCTTTCGATGATCCGAAGTTTGAGTAAGAGAGCACAGCAATGCGTGGATCGATGTCGAAGAAACGTACGCCTCGCGCCGTGAGGTCGACAATTTCAGCGAGCTCTTCGGCTGTAGGGTCGACATTTACCGTGGTGTCGGCGACGAAGTATGTACCTTGCTTGTTGTGAATGATATACATTCCTGCTACGCGGTTAACACCATCGGCGGTACCGATAATCTGCAGTGAAGGAAGAATTGTTTTTGGATAATCCTTGGTAAGTCCGCTTACCAGTGCATCAGCTTCACCGAATTCAACCATCATCGCGGCGAAGTAGTTTCTTTCTTTCAGCAGTCGGATACAATCCTGGTACGACATTCCTTTCCGCTGGCGTTTCGCATAAAGAACTTCCGCGTATTTCTTTACGGTCTCATCTTCTTCACGCGGATAGATAATAGGGCAATCATCAAGGTCAAGATGATGCTCTTTGATGAGTGCCTCGATTTCGGTTCTGTTTCCAAGAAGGATTGGTTTTGCAATTCCTTCGTCTTTTAATACTTGTGCAGCCTTAAGGATCTTATGATGATTTGCTTCAGCGAACACCACGCGCTTCGGATCTTTCTTTGCACGTTCGATGACCCGTGACATCAGCTTCTGGTCGATGCCAATTCTTTTCTGCAGTTCTTCATGATATGCTCCCCAGTCGGGGATGGCTTTCTTTGCAATGCCAGAATCCATCGCGGCCTTTGCCACAGCCGGAGAAACTGTTGTGATGAGTCGCGGATCCAACGGTTTCGGGATCAGGTATTCGCGACCGAATTGAATCTTGTCCGTACCATATGCTTTCACGACGATATCCGGTACTGATTCTTTGGCGAGACTTGCCAGAGCGTGCACTGCCGCAAGTTTCATCGCTTCATTAATCTCGGTTGCACGGACGTCAAGCGCGCCACGGAAGATGTATGGGAAGCCAAGCACATTGTTCACCTGGTTAGGATGATCGGAACGTCCTGTTGCAAGAATGGCGTCCTTACGGGTTGCCCTGGCCAGGTTGTAGTCGATCTCCGGGTTTGGATTGGCAAGAGCAAACACGATAGGATTCTCTGCCATGTTCTTCAGGTCTTCAGGAGTGATCGCATCGGCGACTGAAAGTCCGACGAATACATCAGCGCCTTTCATCGCATCCTGCAAAGTGTCGATCTCGACGTCTGAAACAAACTCACTCTTGATCGCGTCAAGATTTGTCCGTTTACGATTAAGCACCCCTTTGCTGTCGCACATGATAATGTTTTCCTTTTTCGCACCCAGAGCGATGTAAAGTCTTGTGCAGCTTACTGCAGCCGCACCAGCTCCATTGACGACGATTTTTATTTCGCTGATTTTCTTATCAACAAGCTCTATGGCATTTAGAAGCGCAGCACATGAGATGATTGCCGTACCATGCTGATCATCGTGCATGATGGGGATGTTCATCTTCTCACGAAGCTCTGTTTCAATCTTAAAACACTCGGGAGCTTTTATGTCTTCAAGATTTACTCCGCCGAAAGTGGGTTCCAGCGCCTTGACTATCTTGATGAATTCATCAGGATCTTTTTCATCGATCTCTATATCGAACACGTCGATGCCGGCAAATTTCTTGAATAAAACACCTTTACCCTCCATTACGGGTTTGGATGCCTCTGGTCCGATGTCGCCTAATCCCAGTACAGCCGTGCCGTTAGATATTACGGCAACAAGATTTCCTTTCGAGGTGTACTTATATACCTCTTCCTTGTTAGCAGCTATCTCCTTACAAGGTTCGGCGACTCCGGGAGAATATGCCAGTGCCAGGTCAAGTTGTGAGCTGAGTACTTTAGTAGGAACGACTTCAATTTTTCCGGGCTGCCCTTGCGTGTGATAATTAAGAGCATCCTCCTTGCGAATCTTTATTGACATTGCTTATCGAGTTGGAAGTCGTAAATATACAAGGGATAATGACAAATCGCCCCCAATTTTTCAGGAGAGCAATCATAAAAAAGGGACAGCGTTAGCCGTCCCCCAGGTATAAGAACTGGTGGTTTACTTGTTGTCGCCGGATGCGGTGGGATCAGATACTTCCTTTGAAGCGTTCTCGAGATTAAACTTTTCCAGGAGCTTAAGCCCTTCCTTCTCGTACGTCGCATTGTCGAGATCGATAGAACGCATAAAGTCTGTAGAGTATGAAAGCGCTTTTTTCATACTGGCCAGTTTGCGCGCGATATCTTCCTTCAAAGCTTCCATCGATTGTTCCACTAATAGTCTCTTCTCGGGATCGCCTTTGAAGATCTTCATTGCCGAACTAAGGGCAGCATTTCCTGAAGTAACTGATTTATAAAGATCACGCTTAAGGTCCAGCTCGTTCTTCGCGTCTTCAATGGTGTACGCACTGTTCTTGTGAATCGCTGTCAGTTGGTCACCAATCCTGGTAAGGTTGTCCTTGATCGGTGTGAGCTGATTGATATACTCGTTCAATCTACCGATTTGTCGTGTAGCATTGGAGAGCTCAGGCATCATGTCCTTTTCCTTCGCTGTCTGAGCACGCGTCATCAGCTTGTTGATCTCTATCTGCTTCTCGCGAATATTAAGCTCGATCTTTTCTTTTTGTGTATCAACATCGAGCGACTTTGCATATAGCTTCTCTCTCTCGTGCTCCATGTCTTCAATGTAATTCTCCGCGATCACAAAGGGATCCATCTGAATGACGAGTCCAACAAGTTTCTTCATCAGTGATTCGTAGAAATAGAAAAGACTCTGACGAAGTTTCTTGTGCGTCACTACGTACAGAAAAACGCCTAGTGAGGCAAGTGCAATTCCAAGGTTCAGCGCATTCCAGGCTACTGTCGTAAGTATCGGAAAGAGGAAGTACCCGATCATCAGCAGTATGCCGATGCCAGCGATAATTCCAAATTTGCCTCCGGGCCTGTTCCAGTAGGACTTCAGTTGTTCCTGCTGACCAGGGAAGATTTGAGTTTCCATTTTATTCGAGGTTGATGAATGCAGAAGTTCCACGGGTTGAAAATTTTTAGTGAACGGGTTGCAGATTCGACTTTAGTAAAGATAAGATTTTCGGATCAAACCTTTACCTGGTCTTTCATTCAGCAAGAATCGGGTCAGAAGATAAATTCTGAGGGAAGTGTGGGACACGCTTAGCCTGGAGCGTCTAAATGGCATTCAGACGTTCTCATGAGTTTGCGGATGTCGTACCCGCTTTCAAAATTGGGAAGCTTTCTGTCAGACAGGGACAGCCTGTTGTGTGTTAACAGGTACTCCGCTCTTCTCAATCGCTCCAAAACCTCCGTAGACATTAACGAGGTTCCGGAAGCCATGATTCCGCATGATCGAGATGGCTGTCATTGACCGGTATCCGCCACCGCAATGAACAACATACTCCTTCGATGGGTCGAGGTCCTTCAGATTCCCAGGGAAGTCCGCCAACGGCAGGAATACTGCGCCCTTCACGTGACCGGCATTCCACTCGCCTGGTTTTCTGACGTCGGTTGTGATGGCGCCATCCGCAATCTTTTCTTTCAGCGCGGATGCTTCAATAGATTGAACTGTTTCAAGGGAACCTTGCCATCCGTTCATGCCTCCGGCCAGGTAACCTTCGATCTTTTCATAGCCGATTCTGGCAAGCCTTAAAACACTTTCTTCTTCCCTGCCGGGATCGGTCACAAGTACGATTGGAGTGTTGATGTCGATTAGAGTTCCCACCCAGACAGCGAACTGTCCGTTGAGGCCAATGTTTACAGCGCCGGCGATAAAACCTTTCTCGAAGTCATCAGCTTTGCGAGTGTCGAGGATGACAGCGCCTTTCTTGATTGCCTCATTCATCTGCTTCGTCGAAAGAGGCTGCATGTTCTCCTTGATCACATTCTCGAGAGAGTCGTATCCCTCTTTGTTGATCCGCGCGTCTTCGAAGAAATACTGAGGAGGGGGCAGGATGCCTTCAGTGACCTGCTTTATAAATTCTTCGCGCGACATATCCTGCAGCGCGTAATTGAATTTCTTCTGATTTCCGATGGTGGAGAATGTTTCTTTCCCGATGTTTTTTCCACAGGCCGATCCCGGACCATGCGCCGGGTAAACAATGACATCGTCCGGAAGGGTTTTGATCTTTGTATGCAGAGAGTCGAACAGCATACTGGCAAGCTCATCCCGGCTGATGACTCCATCGAGGAGATCCGGTCTTCCTACATCGCCCACGAATAATGTGTCGCCTGTGAAGATGGCCTGCGGCTTCCCGCCTTCATCGTACAGAAGGTAACATGATGACTCAGGGGTATGCCCCGGAGTGTGAAGAACTTCAATCTTCAGTTTCCCTATTTGAAAGGTTTCTTTGTCTTTTGCGCGATAGATTTCGTATGACGTCTCCGCTTCAGGACCGTAAACGATCTTAGCATTCGCTTTCCTTGCCAGGTCGATGTGACCGGATACAAAGTCAGCATGAAAGTGTGTTTCGAACACGTAGATGATATTGGCGTTCCGCTTCTTCGCCAGTGCCAGATAAGGTTCTGTCTCGCGAAGAGGATCGATCACCGCGGCCTGTCCTTCTGATTCAATGTAGTACGCCGCTTCCGCCAGGCAGTTAGTGTATAATTGTTCGATATACATGTTTCTATTACTAAGGGTAATGTCCCGGGCGCAAATCTCCTAAATTTTCCGTTTATTTCATGCCTGATGATCTAACTTTGCAGGTGAATGAATGTGGTGTGTATTTTTTTTGGGATGCTGCTGATCTCTTTTGCGTCAGCGGGCACACCCTACGTCGTGTTCGAGGAAAATGGCAAATCGGGCGTACGAACGAGCGAGGGCAAGGTTGTTATTCCTGCAAAGTATGACGCGATAGGGTGGAGCAATGGCAAATTCTCTATCGTTGAAAACGTCACAGGTTTTCGCGTAGGGCATACGTGGGGACTTATAAATCTCAGCAACCAAAAGGTCACTCGAAATGATTTCACTGATCTCTATCCGGCAGAGGGATCGCTCTTCATTGCCGGAAAGAAGACAGGTAATTCTTCCAGGTCTGCTCTCGGTTGTATCAATACCGCCGGAAAGAATATCATTCCCTTCCTCTATGATGGCATTTCTATCGCGAGCTTCCGCGCCATTGTGTACACCCACATTGGAAACCAATTGCGCTATGGCCTGATTGATCTTCAGAATAAAACAATTATCCCTCAACATTATCAGGAAGTCCGCCCGATCGGGACACTGCGTTATGCTGTAAGAAACTTCGATGGTAAGATCGCCTTGTTCGCAGAGAATGGCCAGCAGATCACAGGTTTCGATATCGATAGTCTGTCCGCGTTTCAGAACAACCTCGCCAGAATATTTCAGGGAAAGAATGTGGGTATTATCGACAGGGATGGTCGGATTCAGATTCAACCCATCTACCGGGAGATTGAGCCGGGTGCTGGAAGAGAAGCCAGGGTGAGACAGGCCGATGAGTGGATATTTCTTTCTGCACAAAACAAATCTGTGCGAACTGTCCAGGCTGATTCCATCACAAACATCGGGAGTCATCTTTACAAAATCTCCACAGGTCGTCAGGCACAGATTGTTGATCGGGACTTTCGCCAGGTCGGAGAATCTGTTCTGACGGATGTAAAAGCATTTCGTGATGGTCGCGCGATCTATCAACTCGGTTCGCTGTTCGGCGTGATAATGGACAATGGAAAGCTGTTAGTGCCTGCGCTGTACACCAACGTGTTGGTGGGCACCGACTACATTATCGCCGCGCAACGGAGCGGGAACACAAAGACGTTTATATTGTTCGACTCGCTGGGCAACCGAAGAGTATCGCGCGCATACGAGTCAATCAGTCCGCTGGGGCCAGGCCTGTTCGCGGCTCGTCACAGAGGATTTTTCGGAGTACTGAATGGTGAAGGAAAGGAAGTAGTGGCTTGTGCCTATGATTCTATCCTTGATCATAAGGACGCTCATCTGCTGGTGAAATTCAAAGGACTCTATGGAATCATAAATACTTCTGAGAAATGGGTGGTGTCTCCCAGACCCAACAAGCTTTCAATTATCAATGAAAACCGGTTCCTGGAATATGGTTCCAGCTCGACGTTTGTGAAAGAGAGAAATGGAAACGTCATCTATTTTACGTCGAACAGAATAGAAGTTTCAGGAGATCATTTTCTGGAATACCTTCCTTCCGGGACGATATGGAGCATCGACATGAATGGGGTGATCATTAATCGTCAGGTGATGCCCGCCGAAGTAACGGAGGCGGTATACGAGGAATCAGAAGGTTATCGGGCTATCAAAAGAAATGGCAGGTTTGGATTCATAGACGACCGCGGGCGTCTGCGCATCGCGAATCGCTATGAAGCGGTTCAGCCCTTCAGGGAAGGGCACGCTGCTGTGAAGATCCTCGGAAAGTGGGGGTTCATCAATCTTCAGGACAACATCGCCGTGCAACCTGTGTACGAACAAGTGCTCCCGTTCAACAACGGGGTGGCTAAGGTGAAGCAGAAAGGACTATTTGGTATGATCGATACCAAAGGAAAGCTCGTCCTTCCGGTTCGTTACGCGGAAATTGAAGTGCTGCCTTCGGGGAATTACCTTATCTCCACGAATGGTTTGAAGGGGCTTGCGGATAAGAACGGAACGGTGATCATTCAACCCAGGTTTGACACGCTTGTGGATTCAGGCAATGGTCATGCAGTAGCAGGGAAATCGGGTGCTTACGGAGTGGTGGCTTACAACGGAGTGACTATTATTCCGATGATGTATCAGGGCATGCGATATGATCGTGAGGCCGACCTGTTCATTGCACTAAAGAAAGCTTCCTGGCAAACGGTGCGCTTCTAAAAAAGAAAACCGCCAATAGTTGGCGGTCTTCTCAGGTTTGGGTTGTGTATAAGTTTATTTGGGTTGATTCCCTGAACCTTTTCCAGATCCAGGTCCTGAAATGGACTGTCGCATTTCTGTATCAGCCTGTACATTCTGCATCTTGTAGTAATCCATGACACCAAGGTTTCCTTTGAGGAAGGCATCAGCCATAGCTTTCGGGATTTCAGCTTCGGCGTCAATTACTTTCGCGCGGGCTTCCTGTGCTTTTGCTTTCATTTCCTGTTCGAGTGCGACAGCCATTGCACGGCGTTCTTCCGCTTTGGCTTCAGCAACTTTCAGATCTGCAGTAGCCTGATCAATCTGAAGTTTTGCTCCGATGTTGGCTCCTACATCCACGTCGGCAATGTCAATTGACAGGATCTCGAAAGCTGTTCCGGCATCCAGACCTCGTGATAACACAAGCTTGGATATTTTGTCCGGGCTTTCCAGAACTTCTTTATGTGTTCTTGCAGAACCGATAGATGAAACTATCCCTTCCCCTACACGCGCGAGAATGGTGTCTTCGCCTGCACCACCCACAAGCTGGGCGATGCTTGCTCTCACCGTTACCCGTGCAACAGCGATGAGCTGGATTCCATCCGCGGCAACCGCTGCCACCTTTGGTGTAGTGATTACTTTCGGGTTAACCGAAATCTGGACTGCCTGGAAGACATCGCGCCCCGCCAGATCAATCGCGGTAGCCTGTTTGAACGTAAGACTTATGTTCGCCTTATCGGCGGAGATCAGTGCACGAATGACGTTCGGAACGTTTCCTCCAGCCAGATAGTGCGTCTCCAGTTCATTACTTGTAAGATTTAATCCCGCTTTCGTCGCGGTGATCAGCGAATCGACAACAATGCGCGGCGGCACTTTTCTGATTCGCATAACGACCAGTTCAAGAAGACCTACCCGCACGCCGGAGAACCAGGCGGTGACCCAAAGGTTAACAGGTACGAAATAAAGAAACATCAGGAATAGGATAATCCCCGCAAGCAGGAGGACTCCAAAGTATATAGGTTGATCGATCATATCATTAGGAGATTACTTCAACAATTACCTGGTTTGATTCAATTCGAATGATTTTCAGTTTGCTCTTTGGTGACGCATAGTTCCCGGTTGATTTCACTTCGATAATTGTGCTACCGAACTCTGCTTTACCGAAAGGCCTGAGAGCCGAAACAGCTTCACCAATATCTCCGACGCGGAGGTGTGCGAGGCTGCCTTCATTTACTTTGCTGTCGATGGCGCTGTTGTTCGAGAATCGGCTCCATGCGCCGGATCGAAAGCTGAAATATAGTGCGACCGCCGTGGCTGATAATGTTCCAAGCATAACATAGTATCCGGTGGTTTGACCGAGTTTGTCAAAGGCCATCAGTACGCCAACAATCGAGAAACCTATCCCCAGGATGCCGACGACAGTCGTTCCCGGAATGAAGACGATCTCAGCGATGAGGAGGCCAAGGCCAATAACGAGCAAGGAAATAATTATAAACCAAACCATATATCACTGAACCAGACCCCTAAGGTGCCACAATTCCATGACTTTCGGAAATACCTGTTCGTCAATATGCCCTTGCAAACAGAACTCTGCGGTTAGAAGGCTTCCCGGAGTAGATACAGCGACCGCTTTCCTCCTTCGCATCAAGAGGAATGCACCTGATTGTTGCCTTGGTTTCCTCCTTTATAGCGGTTTCTGTTTCAATTGTGCCGTCCCAGTGTGCTGAAACGAACCCGCCTTTGGAATCCAGGACAGATTTCAATTCGTCGAATGTGTTAACCGGAGTAATGAGCGAATTCCGGAAGTCGAGGGCTTTCTTATAAATCGCAGATTGAATCTCATCAAGCAATGCGGGAATGTTAGAAGCGACCTCATCCATCTTCATTACCTTTTTCTCTCTGGTATCGCGACGGGCAACCTCCACAGTGCCGTTTTCAAGGTCTCTCGGACCCATCGCAAGACGCACAGGCACTCCTTTGAGCTCCCACTCCGCGAACTTAAAACCGGGCTTATGAGTGTCTCTGTTATCAAATTTGACAGAATAGCCTTGCGCTCTCAGACTCTTTGAGATGCTGTCGACTTTCTCTGAGATCCGTTTTAGTTCGTCATCAGTTTTGAAGATGGGCACGATAACGACATGGATAGGCGC
>JAEYXN010000032.1 GCA_023431285.1 Bacteroidota bacterium | reverse complement strand
GATCTGGTTTGATAACCTTCGTTCCTACGCGACGCCGAATTATCATGTACAGAAGTTGTACGCGAATAATAAAGGTACTCACCTGTTGTCGATCACTAATGGAAAAGAAAAGGTTACTGGCCAGAATGACTTATATGCTTCCGCAGTATGGGACAAGGACTCGAAAGAGGTGATCATTAAGATTGTGAACAACTCTGCCGCTACGCGCACTACTTCGGTGGATCTCACGGGTAGCAAGAGATATGCTGCTGAAGCGAAAGTAATCTCTCTGACAGGCGCTTCCGGGGCAGATGTGAACAGTTTCGAGAGCCCGGACAACATTAAACCGAAGGAAAGCACTGCAAAGATGAATGGTAAGAAGGTCGATGTAGCCCTTCAGCCTTATTCGCTCACGGTGGTGAAGGTGGCAGCCCGGTAATAGGAGGTATCGAATGAAGGTGTTGTGAAAGGCAATCACTCTTTCACATGAATAAAAAGCGGAGGAATGTTGCACGCTATCAGACGCAATGTTTCCTCCGCTTTTTAGTTATAAATTCAACAGATACTTTATTGAAGGAGTAGATTTAATATGTCGAAAGGACGTCAACAATCTTTTCGGCAACCGTTACCAGGTTAGAGCGCTTGCTAAGGAATTCGGCGTCCTTCTTGTTCGAAAGGTATCCAAGTTCAACGATAGCGGACGGTGCCTCATTGTTTTTCAGAACGTATGCATGTGATGCGTGTACACCATTCATTTTCATCTCCCGTAAGGACCGGAAGTTTTTGATGATGGAAGATCCCAGTTCATGACTTCCTTTTTCTTCATTAATAAAACAACTGACACCGGCACGATCTTCATCTTCGTCGAAACCTATGTGCAGGGAAATAAACACATCGGCTCCAGACTCCTTCGAAACGCGGACACGTTCTCCCAGTGTCATGGTTTGATCTTTTTCACGCGTGAGCCTGATATCGAGACCTTTCTTCTGTCCGATTTGCTTTACCAAAAGGCCAAGTTCAAGGGAGATCTTTTTCTCCGACATATCGCCAACACCAGAACCGGCATCTTCACCGCCATGAGCGGGATCAATAACAATGATCCGATTCTCTTTGATGGGTGAGGTGTCGTTGTAGCGGGCAAAGCCGAGACACGCCAGCATAGCAGGTACGATCAGTAAATACAGATACCTTAATCGGGGAGAGGATTGCTTTTTTGTCATCATGATAATTCTTGTTTTGATGGATTGAGAATTGAATTTCGGGACTATCGAAACGGTTGAATTTTCAGAGAGGGATCTATACAGTTTAAATAGGTATTTTTCAATGGAAATGTTCTGCCGGATGACCGAGTAATCAGCGAGTAGCTCGTGCTGAAGACGAAGCTCTCGGCTGATACGCCATGCGATGGGATTGAACCACAATAGACAGGTGTTTAATTCTGTGATCACAAGGTCAATCCAGTGCTTTTGCTGCACATGTGCCTGCTCATGCAGAAAAATTGTCTGATCAACATTTGACTGCGGCAGGTGGATCTTGTTAAATAAGGTGAACGCATAGGGATAGGGTGATAGGTGTACCCTGACACCATATGTTTCTACACGGTTTGATCTTTGCATGATCGCTCGAAAAAAAAGAGTGCTCCTTACCGTGTGCAGAAAGACCAGTACGACACCGATGGCATATACGGCTATCCATAACCATGGAAAGATGGAAAGACTCTTTTCGACAGCTGCGTCTTTCATAGATGTGGACGTCGCCGTTTCTTCGAGGAAGGCACCTGTTCCAAGAGGAATAAGATCTGCGTCCAGGAATAACATTGACCAGGATGGGATACTTATGAACGGGATCAGGTACGACATCAGGATGGTGGCGACAAGGACCACACGGTTGATCGCAAAGAAGGTATGCCTGCGAAAGAATGCAGCATACATCACATAGAAGATGAGTTGAATTGCAGACGCCTTGGCCAGAAACATCAGGAAGTCCGCCATGCTATTTCTTCTTTAGTTTCTTGATTCGTTCATCAATGAGCGTCCTGATCTCTTCAAGTTCACTCAGCGATATTTTGGAACTGTTGAAGAACGATGCCAGAGAAGACGGCGATCCTTGTATGTAGTTCGATACAAAAGGCTTCACACGATCCTGGAAATATCTGGCTTTGGTGATGAGCGGATAATACTCGTGAACCTTTCCATACGTGTTATATCCGACAAACTCCTTCTTCACCAGTACCCGCAAGACGGTTGATACGGTAGTATATGCAGGGCGGGGCTCAGGATATTTCTCAATGATGCCTTTCAAAAAACCTTTCTTCATGTCCCACAGGTACTGCATTAATTGTTCCTCTGCTTTGGTCAATTGCTTTTCCATCGTATAAATGTATTACTATATGTATAGTTGTACAACTATTTTAATAATTATTATCGGCTGGGTCTGGTATCCGTTGGTTTGGAAGAAAGGGGAAGAGCTGGCTGTTCTCTTTGTTTATAGAATTCCGTGTTTGCTATTCCGTTTGCTTTGGTAGTCTCTTTAAGACGTTGAGAATGCCTTCCCTGACCATGCCTTCATTCTGCCAGGGGATAAAGTGGCCTGCATTGTCATCGAGGATGTAGTGCACATCTGAATTAATCAGCATCCTCGCGGCGAAATCAACATTGCCAAAAGGAACCAGTTTGTCTTTTCGTCCGTGAACCACCACTGCAGGGCAGGTGATCTCGCGCCATCGGGGGATCATCTTTTGAAGTTCAGGCTTGAGGGCATAGAGCTCCTCATTAGAAGCACGGAGAGACCGTGGTAAGATCCAACTGAGAAATGGTGTGGCCAATGGTGCGCGAAACCATACTTCATTCGGTTCCAGTTCAGGATCGATTGATCCGGCAACAATGACGAGCCCATCCACCACATCAGGATAGTCCATAGCGATTTTCGCGATAAGCGGTCCCCCTAACGAATGCCCAACGAGCACAACAGGTCTCGCTGTCGGGAATTCGTCAATTAACGCTTTCAGTGCAGAACTTTGTTTCCCTAATGATGGTTCGGCAACACCGAAGCCAGAATGTCCAAACCCTGGTCGATCCGCAGTAATGAGAAAGCCTTTATTGAGGAGTGTTGTATCCGTGAGGTACCATAGAAAGGCGCTAAGGCTTCCAGGCGACCCATGGATGAAAAGTATCATTGGTTTTGTGGAGTCGCCGGCGTGCGCATATTCCATCCGCCGTGAGCCTGCGTGATAATGATCAAGCGTTCCCTTGACCTTGTTCTGCTCAAAAAACCGGTTAATCCGCCGGGGAGATTCGCGGAAAGTCATGCAGCTGTTCAGGATCAGTGAAAGCATGATGTAGAGCACAGCAGACATTCCCCAATGCTTGTCGGGATGAGATGCAGTACTTAGGGAACGTGGAAAACGTCTATTGATAGTTCAGGATCTTTTTGTAGCGCGTCGGATCATGAAGAATCTTCCTGGCTTCCATCACATCGGTGTCATACTTGAACCTCGCCTCTATACTGCCGCGCTCAAGATGGTAGCGCGACACGATCTCTTCTTCCAGAAGCATTTTGATCTGATCTTTGTAAAGCATGAGCTCATTGTCCTTACTGTTGCCAATGGTAGCAGTAACCTGATCGAGTTGCTTTTTGATATCCTGATAATAACGTTCTTTTTTGGCTTCCTCGGTAAACTGCTCCAATTGGTACTCTACAAGTGACTTATACGCGTAATTCTTTCCGCTCATCCATTTAGCAAAGTCGGCGTAATCGGCCTCAGTCATTGAAAATGTTTTTGCATCGACAGGATCAGTACGCTTCGAGACAAAATGAGAGGCATAATCAAACAGGAATCCCTTTTCGAACAACACCTGTGTAAGCGGGTGTGCTTCTATAGGAGCGGTCTTTACATCAGGTTCTATTCCTCCGCCATCATAAACAACCCTACCGTTGGGTGTTTTAAATGTGCTCTTAAGAGAGTCAGGAATGGATCCCACGCTTCCGTCGTCGCGACGGTGAGTGTAATCAAGTACCTGAATGCATCGACCGGTCGGAGTGTGATATTTAGCGGTGGTTACTTTTAGCTGAGAATTATAGGAAAGCGGCCTGCTCACCTGGACCAGACCCTTGCCATAGGATTTCTCACCGATGACCACACCACGGTCGTAGTCCTGCAGGGTACCAGCCACGATCTCCGACGCTGATGCGCTTCCGCGATTGATCAGCACCACCACAGGAACGCTAACATCAAAAGGAGCATTGAGTGTTTCGTAATTAAGATTATGCTCTGGGATCTTTCCTTTTGTACTCACCACAAGCTTTCCCTTTGGTATGAACAGATTGCTAACATTCACAGCTTCCAGCAGAAGGCCCCCCGGGTTTCCGCGGAGGTCGAGAATAAATCGCGTAGCTCCTTTTTCTTTCAATGAAGTAAGTGCGGTCTTCACTTCTTTTCCTGCATCAGGAGTAAAATCGCTGAGCTGTACATAACCAATGTCCTCCGCCACCATTCCGTAGAAAGGAACGTTATGGAGTTTAATTCTTTCTCTTACAAACTTCAGCGTGAGTGGAGCGGGTTCTGCGATACGTTTTACAGTGAGACTTACGGGAGTACCTACCTGGCCTTTCATCATCTGACCGGCCTGCTCACGTGTCAGCTTTGAAAGTTCAACATTGTCGATTTGGATAATCTCATCGCCAATCTTTAGGCCTCCTTTCTGGGCCTGATAACCTTCCATGATCATCGTTACAACGGTGCGGTTATTGATTTCTCTTGTGATCGCCCCGATGCCGCCATACTGGCCAGTATTCATAGTACGATAGTCCTCTACTTCATCTTCCGGAATATAATTCGTGTAGGGATCCAGTGAGCCAAGCATCGCATCGATTCCGGTGCGTACCAGCTGATTAGGGTTCACTTCATCAACGTAAAGGGCATTGACTTCTTTAAAAAGCGTGGCGAAGATGTCAAGGTTCTTGGCAATCTCGAAATATCTTTCGGCCGGTTCTGTGAAAGAAAGGCTGAACAGGATGACGACGGCGAATAGTGAACGGTAGACGACTTTTTTCATAGAGGACGGTAGGTATAACGCGTAAACCCTAAAAAAGTATGCCCGTTAAACCATTTTCTAAGGTAACGATTTCCCAGGGAAGCCTCTGAGG
>JAEYXN010000266.1 GCA_023431285.1 Bacteroidota bacterium | reverse complement strand
AGTCTGGCCCTTGCAAGAATCGGGAACGAAGACGCGCTTAAGGCAATGAATTCGCACCCGTCGCGGGCCGTAAGGTTAGGTGCTGTGATTGCCCTGAGAAGAATGGGGAGCCCTGCCGTTGCCGGTTTTCTGAATGATAAGGAGGAATTTGTAGTTACTGAAGCCGCGCGGGCAATAAATGACGACCTGTCAATTGAAAAGGCAATTCCATCGCTTGGTGCGATTCTGAACACCACACCATTCAAGAATGAGCCTCTGATCAGACGATCAATCAATGCAAACTTACGCTCGGGCAGCGATGATGGCATCAAGGCATTGCTTACTTATGCGGCTGGTGCTTCTAACCCGCAGCTTATGCGAGCCGAAGCACTTGCTGCACTCAGTACATGGGCCAAGCCTTCGGTCCTGGATCGTGTAGATGGCAGGTACCGTGGTGTTGTAGAAAGAAACCCGGAAAACCTTATAAAGATTTCTACAGGACCGTTAACGTCACTTGCCAATGATAAGTCTGCACTCGTACGCGTAGAGTCAATAAAGGCTATAGGAAAACTGAAAGTAGAGGATGCATCATCAGTATTGCTGGCGAGACTTAAAACTGATAATGATGCCATCGTAAGGGAAGAAGCGGTGAAGGCCCTGGTAAGCATCGGTGGAAAGAATACATCGGAAGGAATACAGGTGGCATTGCGCGACAGGTCAAAGAATGTTCGCGTGACTGCGCTGGATCTGTTGCCGAAACTTGGTCTGGAAAGTGATTTAATGGTTTCGTTGCTGAGTGAAGTGATCAATACCAACACGGTCGAAGAAAGACAGGCCGCGCTCATTACGCTGGGCACGGTACCGGTAGCGAAGTCACGACCAGTGTTTGAGCAACTACTGCAGCGGCACGCAAACAACAAGTTTCCTGTAGAGGCGACACTCGAACTGGCGGAAGCTATTGATAACACGAAATCAAAAGAGTTGAAGGATCGCTATAAGGAGATAAGTGCAAAGACTGCCGGCGATACTGTAAAGGCTGCATTCGCGGGAGCGTTGTTTGGAGGCAATCCGGATCGTGGTTCCCGTGTCTTTTATTCAAACCAGAGCGCCCAGTGTATACGATGCCATTCATATGGAGATTACGGTGGTAATGCCGGGCCGAGACTCAACGGAGTGGCTAACAAACTTTCGCGCGAGCAGCTCCTGGAAGCGCTGATCGACCCAAGCGCAAGGCTCGCACCTGGTTACGGAATGATAACTTTGGAGCTTAAGGATGGAAACAAGATCAGCGGGATTCTACAGGAAGAAACAAGCCAGGGGCTGAAACTCAAGATCGGAAGCAAACCTGATACGCTCATCTCGGCCACGCAAATAGCAAAGAAAACCTATGCTGTTTCCAGTATGCCGCCAATGCGAACCCTGCTGACGAAAAGGGAGATACGTGACGTGGTGAGTTTTCTGGCTACTATGAAGGAATAATCGATGACCAGATCTAACATTGTCTACGGAGTCGCTTTCGCTGGAGCGTTACTGTTCGCCGCTTGTTCAAAGATTGACAAGAACACTGAATGGAGGGTTGCCGGTGGAACGAAAGAGGGTATCCGGTATACCTCACTTACACAAATCGACCCATCCAATGTTGGACAACTAGAGGTTGCCTGGCAGTACAGGAGTGGAGATGCAGATACCGTTAATAACTCTCAGATTCAATGCAACCCAATTGTTGTTGATGGAGTACTCTACGGGACTTCTCCTACTCTTAAACTGATCGCACTAGATGCTGCCACAGGAAAAGAGAAGTGGGTGTTCGATCCGCGGAAGCCGGGTGAGAATATCAAACCCATTGATTTTATTCTCAACAATAACAGAGGTGTAGTCTATTGGTCGGACGGAGAGGACAAACGCATACTCTACTGTGTAGGTGCTTTTCTCCATGCTCTTGATGCAGAAACAGGGAAGTTAGTTTCAACCTTCGGACAGGAAGGCAAGATAGATTTGCACGATGGTCTGGGGCGCGATGTGTCCAGCCTGTACGTTGCGGCAACCTCACCGGGTATAATCTACAAAGATCTGATCATCATGGGAACCCGCGTGTCTGAAGGTCCGGACGCGGCGCCCGGACACATTCGTGCTTACGATGTCAGAACAGGAAAACAAACATGGATCTTTCACACTATCCCGCAGAAGGGAGAGTTCGGATTTGAGACATGGGAAGATACGACGGCTCATACGTTTATCGGTGGCGCTAATGCATGGGCGGGGTTCACCATGGATGAAGAGAGAGGAATTGTATTTGTGCCAACCGGCTCAGCGTCCTTTGACTTCTATGGAGGAAAACGCAAGGGAGATAACCTCTTTGCAAATTGTCTTCTTGCTCTTGATGCAGCCACAGGAAAAAGGATCTGGCATTATCAGTTTATTCATCATGATATTTGGGATCGCGACCTGCCTACACCGCCAGCGCTGGTTACGCTTCAGCGGGATGGAAAACTTGTCGATGCCGTTGCGCAGCCCACGAAATATGGCTTTGTGTTTGTCTTTGAACGCGAAACAGGAAAACCTCTGTTTGAAATAAGAGAAGAACCGGTCCCTCAGGATGGGGCTGTGGAAGGAGAAAAGCTCGCGCCTACGCAGCCGATACCTGTCGCACCAGAGCCTTTCGCAAGACAAACATTTACCGAGGATGATCTGAACAATCTTCTTCCTGATAGCTCCTTTGAAGATATTAAAGCGAGATATCACGCTTATCGCAAGGGGCATTTGTTTACACCTCCTTCTGAAGAGGGAACAATCTTCTACCCCGGCCTGGATGGAGGAGCAGAATGGGGTGGACCTGCGTTCGATCCAGAGACTGGAATCATGTATATCAACGCGAATGAAATCCCCTGGGTGATCACATTGAAGAGAATGGAGAATGATGAGAGGCCAAGGGAAATTACGGTTCGTGAAGCAGGGCGAAGTTTGTATGAAACGAATTGTACAAGCTGTCACGGGATCGATCTTGAAGGTGGAGGAAATTATCCGACACTGAGAGGAGTGGAGAAAAAATATTCAGTAAGGGAGCTGACTGCACTGGTTGCTACAGGACGAAGGATGATGCCGGGGTTCAGCCATCTTACCGATGAGGAACGCAATGCGATTGCTGCCTTTGTGATGGGTCTTAAGAAAGAAGGCGATATGATTTTTACGAACTCACGCGAAGAACGAGTTGACCCTGCTGCAGTGCCATATACCATTACCGGATATAATAAGTTTATAAGCAAAGAGAGGTTACCGGCAATCAAGCCCCCATGGGGGACACTCAACGCTGTGAACCTCAACACTGGAAAGATCGAATGGAAAACTCCGCTAGGGGAGATAGAGCATTTCCGGAAGCAGGGCATTGAAACCGGATCTGAAAACTACGGTGGCCCCGCGGTCACGAAGAGCGGATTGCTTTTTATTGCAGCAACGCCCGATAGTAAGATCCGTGCATTTGATAAAAAGTCCGGAAAGCTCTTATGGGAATCAAAACTTCCTGCACCTGCATTTGCAACGCCCGCGGTATACGAAGTAAATGGGACACAATACATCGTGGTCGCCTGCGGGGGAGGAAAGCTGGGAAGTAAGTCTGGCGACTCTTACGTCGCGTATGCATTGCCAACGGGAAGTAATTAGACAAACGCGCTCAGAGTGTTGCATTGGCAGAATGCCAGAAACTGAGTATCCGCCTAACTATGTGATCTTAGGCAGCGTCCAGGGTTTTCGATATTGAGGTGTTACCAGATCGTTCGCCGCCTTGCTGTTCTCGAACTCGTTCTTCTGATCGTTCCACCGAAGCATCGGTTCACCTACACGTGCCGAGATGTTGGCAGCGTGGAGATGTATCGCTGTAGCTCTTCCCACCTCCGGCGGGCACACTGGTGCTTTTCTTGTCTTCACACAATCAAGAAAGTTTCTGACATGCTGCTTATGTGTATCATCAGCCTGGTCCATCTTGAAAGAATCTGTCTTATTTGCTTTTTTAGATTCATCCCACTCAGGGAAAACCTCAAGGGTGTTTCGGTTCACCACCAGCGTACCCTTATCGCCAATAAATGCGAGGCCGTATGGCTTGTCCCATGGCCCCCGCTGCACCCCTGCTGTGAGATCATAGTTGATAACAAAGTCACTCTTCGGATACGAGATGGTCATCGTATCGAAAGTCTCACGCATCCTTGGCTCACTGAAAGTATTGCCAGCATAGGTAAGCACTTCCTTTGGTCCTGCAACAATATCCTTAGCCCACAACGCCATGTCTATCAGGTGGACACCCCAGTCAGATGCGAGGCCACCTCCATAATCCCAGAAGTGTCTCCAGTTGCCGTGAAAGCGGTTAACATTGAAGGGACGCACTGGGGCAGGACCAAGCCACATGTCATAGTCCACACCGCCGGGAACAGCTGAGTCGGGAACAATCTCCGAGCCCACGCCATAGTTGAAATTCGCCCAGATGTTAACCTTTCTTAGCTTTCCAATATTTCCTCCTTTCACTAATTCCATGGCCTTTATGAAAATCGGACTGCTGCGTTGCTGCTGTCCCACCTGAACAACCCTGCTATACTTTTTAGCAGCCTGCACCATGATGTTACATTCAGCAATGGTATTGGCCATTGGCTTCTCAACGTAGACATCTTTGCCAGCCTGGAGAGCTGCCACAGTCTGAAGACAATGCCAGTGGTCAGGAGTGCCAATGATCACCGCATCGACCTCCTTATCCTCCAGAAGCTTCCTGAAATCCTTGTATAGCCTCGGTTTGGATTTATAGTTTGTGCCCAGCTCCTGCGCGCGCTGATTCAGATACTTGTCATCGATATCGCATAGTGCCACACAATTGACATCGGGAAATGTCATCGCATGGTTTAACACGCCGAAACCCATGCTTCGGCAACCAATGAGTGCCACATTGATTTTATCTGACGCAGAAGCGTTGCCAAACACTTTTGAAAATGGAAGGGCGCTGGTAAGGCCCAGCCCAGTCGCTCCCACGGCGGTCTTTGAGATAAATGCTCGTCTTTTCATGCGGTACTATTTTGGTCATTCAATTTACCGCACTTTCTTTGATATCGTGGGAACAAGGACCACTTTTTCTATGAGTGGCCCCCGTATTTTGCCTATATCATCACGAGAATGTGAAATTGTAACTTTCCTCTGACAGATATTCCGTGACCTCTTCCTTCTCTGTAGCATGATAGATCAGCAATGGTTGATCGAATTCGAAGAGTAATTCCTTTGTCACACTCTTGCCGAACAAACGCTGAATGAACTTCTTCTGGCGGGTAGAGACAACTAGCAAATCGGCATGTTCCTCTTCAGCGTATGATTGTATTCCGTCGGGTATATCGGTAAACTGGTATTCCTCACAACGAATATTGGCGTATGCGATCTGCCGTTTCACTTCGGCATTAAACACGCCTGCGAGTCCGAGGTCGTAGTCTTCCTCTTCTTCTTCAAAACGGTTGACCACATGAACAACACCGATCTTTGCATCAAATTTTCGCGCAATTGAAACAAGGCTTCCGAGATCCTTCAGGTCACTGGGCTCGTAATCTGTTGCAAATACAATGTTGCTATATGGCGTGAATTCCATATCTCTTGGCAGCACAAGAACCGGGACGACACTTTTTTCAACAACATCTGAAGTGATGTTGCCAAACAGGAAGTATCTTCTTTTGTTTGATCCCATCACGATCATACTATCGACACTTTCTGAAGCTACTCTCAGGATTTCTTCCGCTACATCGCCAGCTGCCACAACGGATGTGCAATGAACATCAAAATCTTCCGATATCCTCTTGGCCTCAGCAGCGAGTTTGGTGACTGCCGTATCAAGAAGCTCATCGGGATCGATCTTTAGAAATGTTGTCTTCGAAACATATGGTGTCACTACGTGGAGCAACTTGATCCTGCTATTGAGGTGTTTCGCAAGATTGGCAGCATATATCACCGCGTTCAAGGCGGTTAAAGAAAAATCGGTAGGGACGATAATGTTCATGGCCGCGCTGTTTAGTTGAACCTAATTTCTGAAATCGCCCAGGCGTTCCAGGTGACGACAGTCATACTTTCATTCGATTGTTCTCATAAAAAACAAAGTAAATCACGCAATCAATCGATCACGCAAGGAATCACGCAATCACGTTCTGATTTGATGTTATATTCAATCAAGAGAATCATTGAATCAAGGTAACTTCATGATCTTGCTGCCATTTCTTAAGCAGATACATCGCCGTCTCTACGGTTGTCTTCGGTAACATTGCATACTCTTCCTCCCGTGGATTATACAGATCGAAGCGTTCAAGTACAACTACATCATCCGCAACCTCGAGAAGTGATTGCTCTGTTCTGCTTGACGCCGTTGGCAGTGCCACTACAATCTTATGTGCAACTCTCCTGCGGCATACATCTACCATTGCCTGAATAGTGCTCGCTGGTGCAGTACCGTCATCTGTTATAATCACGGTTCTCTGGTAAACACAAGGAAACTTGTTCTCTTCTCGGAAAACAGTAATCAGTCGTTGCATTCCTCTCTTACCTTTTTCCACCAATAGTTCTATTTCTTCAAGGGAAAGATGTTTCCTCGCTGCCGGAGAAACGTATTGTGTGCCGTCTTCGGTGAGTGTTCCGAAGGTTGTGTCGGGATTCATCGGATAGACCAGTTCCTGCGTGATTATAAAGCCCAGTTCAGCATTCAATTGGCCGGCCAGATAATAAGCGGATTCAAGTCCGCCACAAGGAGTTCCTATAACAAGTACATTTTGATCATTGTATTGATGCAATGCCAGTGATAACTGAAGCGCCGCATCGTCACGATTTGTAAACATGGCTTTAATTTTTTGTGTTGCTTAAACTCTCACCTTTTGGGAAGAAGTTCGCACATCATACATGAATGTTTCAATGACCGAAGCATCCTCAGCGTATGACTTAAGTCATACGCTATCGTTAACAACGAGCAAATTATTTGGACACCGTAAGAATAATTGGCGTTTCGACTATCGGGGAACCTTGCGGCCATTGATTAGCGTCACTTCAAGTGTGCCTCGTTAACGTGACTTATTTTTTTTTGTCTGCGGCCGCAGGAAGCTAAAGTTCTGATCATGACCTCAAATTACCATCATCAGTAAATGGTCACGCGTTTATTTGCCATGTTTATCTTATTTTTGAGTCATATAATGCTTGATTATAAATTAGTGAAAGAAACCTTCCATCGCGCTATTCCCTTTGTGAGAATCACATTAGCAGGCAGAAATGCTACTCCACTATGATCAGAAGGCTTTTCCTGATTTATATACTGTTTGCATGCGGACCTGTTCTTTACGCGCAGGTATTCACCGAAAGCAACCTCCCGATTGTCATTATATCAACTGACAACGGTTCGGCTATCCCCGATGAACCAAAAGTGGTTGCCAGCATGAAGATCATTTATTCAGGGCAGGGCCAAAGAAATTTTCTCGACGATCAAAACAATCCGGCGAAGCTGAACTATAATGGGAAGGTACGGATCGAAATTCGTGGCTCCAGCTCTCAGGCGTTGCCGAAAAAGCAATACGGGCTTACCACCGTCCTGGGCGACAATACATCAAATAACAATGTAAGCCTCCTCGGAATGCCACGGGAGAACGATTGGATTCTGAATGGCCTTGCTTACGACGCTTCTCTTGTCCGTGATTACCTCACTTACAATCTCTCCTGGAAAATTGGGAACTATGCTTCGCGCCAGCGTTACTGCGAAGTCATTATCAATAATTCGTATCAGGGTCTTTACATTCTGCAGGAGAAAATAAAAATTGATGACAACAGGGTAAACATCCAGAAAATAACGCCCACCGACAACAGCGGGTCCGCGGTTACAGGAGGATACCTTATAAAGGCCGATAAGGTCTCGGGGAATGATGTTTCAGCCTGGACGATGGCCACGTACGCAAGTAATCCCACAGACTTTATTCATGAGTCACCCGACAACGATGACATTACCAGCGCACAGCACACCTACATCTCTTCTGAATTTAAGAACCTTGCCGCGAAAGCCTCCAATGATAATATAGTCGACGGTTATCCTGCTATCATTGATCTTCCGTCGTTTATAGACTTCATTATACTCAATGAGCTGTCAGCCAATGTAGATGCCTACCAGTTCAGCACATATTTCCATAAAGAGAGAAAAGGAAAAATACGGGCGGGCCCTCTTTGGGACTCTAACCTCACGTATGGAAACGATCTGGGGTTTTGGGGATATGATCGAAGCAAGACCAATACATGGCAATTTGATAATGGTGACAATGTAGGGCCACGGTTCTGGAGGGATATTTTCAACAATCCAAAGTTCCGCTGTTACCTTTCACGTCGCTGGAATGAGCTCACGCAGCCAGGCCAACCGTTGCATCTGGAAACCATCAGCCAGTTTATCGATGAGATAGTGCCGGAGATTTCCGAAGCATCGCAACGTGAACAAACACGATGGGGAACAGTTGGCAATCACGCCAATGAAATCAAAGCCATCAAGGACTTCCTTGCGCTGCGAATTCCCTGGATGACAAATCAGCTTGGATCTTTTTCGAACTGCGCAAATGTTCAGACACCCCCCCTTGTGATCTCCGGGATACACTACCACCCTGCGTCTTCACCTGAATTTCCAGATGACGATGATCTCGAATTTATAGAACTTGCCAACCACAGCGATAGCCCCGTCGACCTATCCGGAATCTACCTTGCAGGCACAGGGACAGGGTACCAGTTTCCTCAGTATATCCTTGAGGGCCGGGGTGTGATACAGATCGCAAATGATCGCGAAGTATTCAAACGGCGACATGGTTTTACTCCATTCGGTGAGTTTTCACGGAACTTGTCCAATGACACTCAGCAGATCATTCTTGCCGACGCATATGGAAATATCATAGACCTCGTGGAGTACGACGACGCAGCGCCGTGGCCTTTGGCGGACGGTACAGGACCCTATCTGAAATTGATTGACTTGTCATTGGATAACAATGATCCTTCATCATGGATCGCATCGGATGAAGTTCTGGCCGCCAGTGTAGTTGTGGGCATAGAACAGGAACTGGCATCCGGGATCGAAGTTTTTCCAAACCCGACGGAGCTTGAGTGGAATATCACCTCCAGAGAATTTATCCATTCGGTATCCGTAGCTACCCCGCAGGGACGGGAAATGCAGCGTGTCATGGTCAACGGCCATCTCGTTCGCGTTCCTGCCACAAAATTTACACCGGGAATCTACCTCATTACGATTGAGACCAACAGGGGCACCGTTGTAAAAAAGGCGGTCAGACGCTAATGGCCCAACCCGGGAGTTTCAAATATTTGATTTCGATCGCAATTATTGCGATGTGGGTTTGGCTCATGCATTCGCTTTTTAGTGACCAAAATTCTTCCTAATTTCACCATTCAAATCTCTTAAGAAAGAGAATGCTGCATTGGTTTCAGCTACCACCCTCCTGGAGAACGAATTAATCAGCTTTGTGTAATCATTTTTTGAACCGAATGAATTTCTCCCTTAACCTATTTTTCAAGCTGGCATTGATCATTTTGCCTTCTTCATTTGCAGCCGCACAGCTACCTGAAGATCCACTTCTCAATATTGTAGAGGACGAGTTTAAAAGGGAGTGGACGGAACTTCAAGAACTAAGTCAGCCACCGTATTTCATGTCTTATGTGATAAACGATATCCACACCGCTTCAGTATCGTCGTCATTTGGAAGTCTGACCGGTTCTTACCAGAATCATGGACGCCTTTCTCTGGTCGATGTAAAGGTGGGAGACTACGCTTTCGATAGCTCTCATCCTTTGAAGAGCTATGACGATATCGACTTTTCCGAAAGTCCGCACAACCAGGGATACGGCAGATCTCTCGTCATCGACAACAACAAAGAAGCAATTCAATACCAGCTTTGGCAAAGTACAGAACAAGCTTACAAGGTTGCCCTCGAAACTTTCAAGGCGTTGAAAAACTCCAGAGTTAATCCTGATAAAAAGACAGTGCACGATTTCTCCCGTGAGACATCTTCGGTTTATGTTGAAGAGCCGCTTCCGGATTTTGCCGGCTTCTACAATAAAAAATCATGGGAGGACCGGATGAAGAAATTTACAGCGCCATTCCTTTCAAACAAAAACATTGTGACGTCCGACGCAACTCTTGAGAGTGGCACAGAGCGCAAGTATTTCATTTCTTCGGAAGGATCAAAGATTGCTCAAAACAGAACCTATGCCTACCTGTCCATCTCTGCGTCGGTACGGGCCGTTGATGGGGACGTCGTACCGCTTCATCTCTCATACTTCGCGTTCAATCCAGGTGAACTTCCGTCTGATGAGGCGATCCTCAAAGACGTGAATACATTGATCAGCAAACTAGAGATGCTTCGTAGTGCTCCGGTTGCGGAGCCTTACACTGGCCCGGCCATCCTGCATGCCCGCGCAGCAGGAGTCTTCTTTCATGAGATCTTCGGACATCGTGTAGAAGGACATAGACTGAAAAGCGAGCACGATGGTCAGACTTTCAAGGAAAAGATTAACCAGGTTGTATTGCCTAAAACGTTGAGTGTGATTTCCAACCCGACGTTGTCGAATTACAATGGTCAGGCATTGAATGGGCATTATCGTTTTGACGACGAGGGCGTCAAAGGACAAAAGGTCACAATCGTTGAAGATGGTGTTCTCAAATCGTTCCTCATGTCGCGCTCACCCATTGAGAATTTTCCTAACTCCAATGGGCATGGACGTGCGCAGGCCGGGGCTTCTCCGGTGACTCGACAATCGAACCTTGTTATCGAAAACAAGAAAGAGGTACCAATGTCGGATCTTCGCAAGATGCTGATCTCGGAATGTAAGAAGCAGAAGAGAACTTATGGTTACCTGTTTATGGATGTGATAGGAGGGTTCACCACAACAGATCGTACGATGCCCAATGCATTCAATATATTTCCGACGGAGGTGTACAGAATCTATGTCGATGGACGTCCTGACGAACTGGTTCGCGGAGTTGATCTGATAGGCACTCCGTTGGCAATGTTCGCAGGAATTGTCGCCGCCGACAAAAAGAGTGAAGTGTTCACCGGCTATTGTGGCGCCGAATCCGGTAGCGTTCCCGTTACTGCTATCTCACCATCCCTTTTTGTGAGACGTATTGAAACACAACGGAAATCAACAATGGAAGTCGAGTCCACAATTCTCGACAGACCACAATCACCATCGAACAAGTAAGTCATGATAAGCAAAACCCGAAGCTCGAAGTATCATACGATAGCCTGTCTTGCGTTATCCGTCTTTTTGGCCTCAGCAATCAATGGATTTACTCAGGAAAAGACTGGCGATGTGCTTCTTGACGCTATGCAGGATGAACTGTGGGAGAACAAGAAGAATCTGAAGATAGAAGGTTTCGATGCACCGTTTTATCTCATGTATGGCATTCAGGATCAGAAAGTATATTCCGTATCAGGAATCCTCGGAGCGCTGGTCCACTACTCTGAGTCGCCCAACCGATTCAGAACAAATACACGCATTCTTGTGGGGAGCTATGATTTTAATGACGAGAGTCTTGATGATAATCATTATAGTTCTCCAACCGTTCATGAGATCAACCTGCCTGTCGATGATGATTATTACGGGATCAGACGATCTTTCTGGTCCAGTACCGATGAAGTTTACCGAAGTGCGGCGCGCCATTTCAGGAAGCATCAGCAAACCGTGAAAGAATCGGGGAAGGAATGGAGCGAGATTCCTCATCGCACCTTTGCGAGAAGTGAGCCGGTAAAGCTGATGTTGGATTTCAAGCCATACCAATGGGACCGGACTCGCTACGAAACACTTGTGAGAGATCTTTCGAAGAAGTTTGCAGGGGCTTCCTCCGTGGAGAACTCCGCTGTTGTTATTCAGTTTGTCGAGGGACAGCATTATATGGTGACCACCGAAGGGACCATCGTTCGTATTCCTGAATCATCCGCTAACCTGACAGTCTTTGCACAGGGCCGCACTGAAGAAGGAGAGTTCTTCGGTGAGGAGCTTCGCTTTTCCGGCACGACGCCTGCAGGATTTCCATCGGATAAGGAGTTGCATGCTATCGTTGATGAGCTTGTGGCAAAGCTTCAAAAACCAGTTACTTCTAACCGCGTTGACGAAGAGTATAATGGCCCTGTACTCGTGATGGGCGGCGTTGTCGCTGAGACATTTACATCCCTTCTTAATGGTCGCGAATCACTGAACGCCAGTGATAACATCGCCAAAATAAAGGGATACCAATACGATCAGAGTGCCAGCTTTGATAACAAGATTGGCAAACCTGTTGTGCATGAATCTTTGACGATTAAAGCCACGCCAAAGGTTTCAACCTACAATGGTATGGATCTTCTGGGAAGTTTCCTCATTGATGATGAGGCGATGGTCCCGGCGAATGAGACTGTTCTTATTGAGAATGGTGTTCTCAAAACATTGATGGATAACAGATCAGTGTCATCGGCATCGAAGAATGCTTATGCACTTGGTTTTAATGAAGGTCCTGGTGTCCTCGAAGTTGTTTGTTCGCAGAAAAGCACCGATCGCGAGCTCAAGGAAAACCTGATTAAAGCTGCTAAGGCGGAAGGTCATGAATATGCATTCATCGTAAGAGACAAGCAAATAAATGGTGCGGCGGGAAATGATGTTTACAAAGTATCCGTGAAGGACGGCAAGGAAGAGCTTGTCACTAATATGCAGTTCCAGCGCCCTTCTTTGAAGCAGCTCAGAAAGGTATCAGCGGCCTCCTCTACTACCACCGCCCATAACCTCAGGACTGGCGGACGCAATGGTGGCATCACGTCGTTTATTGTTCCATCGGCGATACTTCTCGGAGAGGGAGATCTTAAGCCGTTCAATCCGCCAACTTTGAAAGAGGAGCGTTTCGTTTCGCGCCCGGCTCATCCGTAGTCATAGAAAATCCGATTACTTTAGGCGAACTATTTTTCAGTGGTCCTGGCAGTTCCTTGCCGGAGATAATTGCCTGTCCGCGTGAAGTATTTGAACCGCAAAAGGTGAGATAAGCCCTCTCATTGCCCACTCATTGCCCACTCCGGGCCCACTCAACCTCCACTGGGGGGAGGGAGGGGTGAGCATCGGAGTTAGCATTGGCGTTAAAATTCACATTCATACGCGGGTGCGCTGCTTTGGAGGGGCTATTATCACATGATTGCGGTATTTCCCTCAGCCTCTGGATTACACATTTTTGTAAAAAACCAGAGTTATGAAGCACCTCTACCTCGCCACATTGCTAATTGCCGTCAGTTCTGGCGCCTTCGGACAGCGGGTCCAACTCCCCGCAGAACGCACTCCCAGCATGTACGACAACTACGATCGTATTCAAAGCAAATTCAATGATAGCGCGGAAGGGTGGCAATTGCTTGATGCCAATGGAAGTAATCCTCAGGAAATACAGTTGAAAAGCCATGGAGAAGACCTTTCCCTTCCTGGCGAACACAAAGTCAACTATTTGTCCGGTAAGATGTCGCTGGCCAACTCCTGGTACTACTGGGTGGCACCCGAGCAATTTCATGGCAATTGGACCTTTTCGTCTTATCGTTTGGAGCTATGGTTTTCGCTCAAGCAATCTGAAACCGGAACGAATAACACATATGGTGACGTGATCATATCCAGTGGTGGCAATACTCTTTATTACCCTCTGCCGGAAAAGCCCGGGCCGAGCTGGCGGAATTATAACATCATCCTGGATGAGACCGGGGGATTCAGGACAGGCCCCGGTAGCGCAGCAGCGTTAGCCACTAAGGACCAGGTTAAGAGAGTGCTCTCGAACGTTACATCTTTTCGTATCCGCGCAAAGTACAACGCTACCGCTGACATGGAAGCTGGTATCGAAAACGTAATCCTTTATACTTGGCCTGTTGGCAATGGCCCGCTGATCACAGATTTCACACCTTCCTCGGGCGAGCCAATGAGGGCAGTGACCATCAGTGGATATAATTTCGCAAGTGCCCGCGAAGACAACGAAGTTTATTTCGGAGGAGTTCGTGGAAATATTACCAACGCAACGCCTACGCAGCTTGCAGTGCAGGTTCCTGCAGGTGCACAATTTGGTCCCCTCACCGTAGTCAACCTCGCTACCGGGTATTCCGCACGCACAATGAGGAACTTCAATCCTCTTTACGATAATGACGGCGACGCGGGAGGGAAAATTTTATCGTCATCTTTCGGCCCCAGGGTCGATATTCCAACCGATGGAAAATCTGAAGGGATAAATCTGGCCGATATCGACGGTGACGGGCTCAATGACCTGGTGCGTTCATCAGGTGGTGTTCATATATACAGGAACCTTGGGGTAACAGGAAATATTACAACGTCATCTTTTGCACCTGCTGTAACGTTGACATTCGGGACTAACGAAAACGTTGTGGCAGATTTTGACAATGATGGAAAGCTTGATATCGCTGTTGTCCGGAACGCAGCTTCTTCCAGTATGATCACTGTCTATCGAAACATAAGTACTCCGGGAACTATCGCTTTTGAAGACCCGCAGCACTTGCCCGCACTCAATCACTCTACGAGTGGACTGGCATGCAGTGATCTTGATGGAGATGGTCTGATCGATCTGATTGCGACTCACCCTAACTCTGGTATCTCTCCTTACCTCTGGGTTTATCAGAATACCAGTGGTGATGGATTCATTGATTTCACTTGGGGCCGTAGTTTTACAGCCACCGGATTTAGTGCGGCATCGAAAGTGAAGACAGCAGACCTTGATGGTGACGGTAAAGAAGAAGTGCTTGTTGTGTCAGGATTTGACGGAGCGTTGCATGTGTTTCCCAATACATCTACTGTTGGAGGTGTCCGCCTTGAAGAACCTTTTATAATCAATGCGGCAGGTTCGGTATTTGGTTTTGCAATCGCCGATTTTGACGGTGACCGGAAAGCTGAACTGATATGGAAGGCAAGCAATCCCGATGACATCATCATCGCGATGAATACCTATTCATCCGGGCCACTAAGTGCGGATGACTTCTCGACCCAGATTATTCTGCGGACCGCACTTCATCACTATGGTGGAATTGGCGTTTCAGATTTCAATGCTGACGGTAAGCCAGATATCGTAGTAACAGACGCATCCAAGCTAATGGTCATTCAAAATATCCACACCAGTGGTGCCCTGACGGCACAATCTTTCCGCGAAGGATTCTTAGGGGATATTGGAGCGACAGTCTATCCGTTGGACCCTGTGTCGGCGGATCTCGATGGCGATGATAAACCTGAAATTGTCCTGGGACTGACCAGTAACTCATCAAGGATTTCCATCTACAGAAATGAATGTTTCCCTGCGCCGTTAGTTCTTGAGTCACCGCGAACAGCACAGCCGAATACAGGTTTCGTCGTGAAAGGAGACCACCTTATTGCCGGGGGGTCTACGCCTCACGTCGTAGTGGGAAATACAAAAGCCACTGCAACAGATTCCCGTGACGATCAGCTCACACTTCAGATTCCTCGCATTGCCTCTTATGATCGTGTAAGTGTTACTAACAACGGCCTCATTGGATTCAGCAGGGAGAAAGTTTCGTACCTCTTTAGCATAGAGGGGTCGTTGGATGCCAACAGTTTCGAAAAGAAGGCAGACATCACAATGTATAACGCCGGGACCAACATTGCGATAGGCGATCTCGACCTTGATGGTTTTCCTGACGTGGTAGTTCCCGATATCATTGGAACCAACAAAGCACGAGTGCTGCGTAACACGACATCACTTCCCGGAAGTCCCGTTGCCGAAGGGTTGCTCACACCGGTAGACACCATTGATGCCAACGGTAGGTTTGTGGGCATCTCCGATGTTGACGGAGACAATTTCCCCGATATTCTGGTACAGGGTAATTCGTATCGCAATGCCGGAAGCGCAACGCTGGCTTTTCAAAACAAAGTATCCTCTCCGTTCAGTGGTACGGGCAGAATGAAAACAAATCTCGATTTCGACAAAGATGGAAAACTTGATGTGGTGCTGGTCAACAACGCGAACACTATTGCAATCGTTGGGAATCGTAGTGGTAAAGGACAATTTACCAACGACATGAATTTCGGTACATGGACCGCTGCCTTCACCTTGCCATCGCCGGGAGGAAACGTAGCAGGTATCGATGGTGCTGATTTCGATGGTGATGGTTATGACGATATTGTTTACGCCGTGCACAACATTAACAAAATTCATGTGGTAAGGAACAAGGGTCTGGATAAAGCCCTCGACGCAACTTCATTTGACGCGGCACTCGTTCTTGACGCGAAGACAAAACCTATATCCGTGCAAGTTGGAGATTTTAATAATGATGGTAAACCGGATTTCGCCACGGTAAACCAGGATGCTGCAAGCTTCTCTGTGTTTCGAAATACTTCAACAGCACCAGGAACAGTTTCCTTCGAGCGGATGGACTTTGATGTTCCCGCAGGACCTGTTGACCTGGCGCTGGCCGATTTCAACGGAGATGGTAAAGTTGATATTGCAATCATCCACCAAACCACCAATACAACGGGACAGCTATCCGTTGTGGTAAATTCAACGACGACGACTATTACATTCGATGCGCCGGTTCTCTTCCCGCTGCCGAATGTCCCTACCAGCATAGCAGCCGCTGACATGAATGGTGACCGTAAGCCGGACATATTACTCACCAGGGAGAACAGTTTAGGCAGTGGTAATACTTACTCTGTCCTCACCGTTTTTGAGAACGTCCTTGAACTTGGCAGTGGTAATTCTTCTCCATCATGCCAGAACATCCCAGTGCCTGTAATCAACTACAACGGAGTTGCCCTGACCACCAATGATGGGGATGCCTATCAGTGGTATGAGAATGGATCCCTTCTGGCAGGTGAAAAATCCCGTAATCTTGGAAAATCTCCTGTAGAAGGTCGTACTTATGCTGTTGACGTAACGATTGGGCTATGCACAGTCCGGTCGGCGGATTTTGAATTCTTATTCACGTCCACCCTGAGGGAGGAGGTTCACGCGTTTCAAACTTATCCGAACCCGACCAATGGAGATGTTCACCTTGTTGTGAAGAGCGGACGTGCCGCCTATTCAGGTCAGATTCTTAATAGCCAGGGCATCTCAATGGGTACGTTCAATGTAACCTCAGAAAAGACTACCATTCCGTTCTCAGATCTCGCTTCCGGATTTTACATTTTGCGGCTGCAGTCGGAAGCCGAGGTACATACCATTAAAGTATTTAAGGTTGATTGATGATCCCGTGGAGCCGGGCCCTGTGCGCATTGATTAGCATTCAGGGTCCGTCCACGCGCACGTAGTCTACCGCTGCTGGCCAATCAGGAAAGGGGTTTTGGACGAAATTGGATTTCGTCTATATTTGCAGCCCGACTTCGCTAAAGCTTCGTCGGGCGATGCCCAGTCATTCGCTAAAGCTTCGTCGGGCGATGCCCGAGTTGAGGTTTTTCCGGACGGACTTAACAGTCCTATTGGCCAAAGTGGCGGAATTGGTAGACGCGCACGACTCAAAATCGTGTTCCTTCGGGAGTGTGGGTTCGATTCCCACCTTTGGTACTAAACATTAGAAAAAGCCTTTGTAATTCAATGAGTTACAAAAGCTTTTTTGTGTCAAGAGAGATCAGAATACGGCAGGGCCCGCGCCATGCCATACTTCAAAAACCTTATTCGCTGGTTACATTCCAACCATAAACCCCGCGGAGCTCATTCAACAGTGTACGGGCCGCTGGCGATGGATTTCCCACTAAGCCGCTTTCCTCCTCCGTCCAGTTCGCCTGAAGACCGAAAACGCCTC
>JAEYXN010000196.1 GCA_023431285.1 Bacteroidota bacterium | reverse complement strand
CGCGCACCAGTTCCTCTGTTTCAGGTCGTGGAATCAGCACGTTCCGGTCAACAAAAAACTTTCGCCCCATAAACCAGGCTTCCTCCAAAACGTATTGAAGAGGTTCCCCTGAATTCATCCGGTGAATGCATTCAGCGACTCGATCTTCGGTTGCCGGGGACCATTCGACAGGAACGTCAGAAATCACTCTTGTAAACGGTATCCCGAAAATCGTTTCAACGAGGGCCGTAGCGATGGCCTTTTTTTCGTCAAGGCTTTCGTTTAGCTTTAGAGCCTCCAGGATTTCAGAATACACCGCTTTGGAATTCCTCATTGCTTGTCAATCTTTGCAAACATAATAACGGACGTGCTCTAATCTATGTAATGAACGGCGCAAAGGAAAAATAGTGGATACCACAATGAAAGCAGATCACAGACAGGACGAATTATTTATGAGGCGGGCAATGCAGCTTGCGTTGCTGGGCAAGGGCAAAGTAAGCCCTAATCCTTTGGTCGGCTGCGTTATTGTGACAGACGGTGTCATCATCGGCGAAGGCTGGCACCGGGAATATGGCGGACCACATGCTGAAGTGAATGCCATAAACGATGTGTCCGACAAAACTTTACTCACACGTTCCACCGTATATGTTTCGCTGGAGCCGTGTTCTCATTTTGGAAAGACACCGCCGTGTGCAGATCTTCTGATTTCACATCGGGCAAAAAAAGTGGTCGTTGCAAATCTTGATTCGAACCCGCTTGTAGCTGGAACCGGAGTGAAAAAACTTCGTGACGCCGGGACAGAAGTCGTTACAGGAATTCTTGCGAATGAAGGTCGCGAGATGAATAAACGCTTCTTCACCTTCATGGAAAAAAAACGTCCTTACATTATTTTGAAATGGGCACAAACAGCAGACGGTTTTATTGCCAGGGAAAACTACGAGTCGAAATGGATCAGCAATGAATTATCAAGACAACTGGTGCATAAATGGCGAGCCGAAGAAGATGCTATTCTGGTAGGAACGCGAACAGCATCGCATGATAACCCATCTCTGACCGTACGCGACTGGACCGGTCGGAATCCAATGAGGATTGTCCTTGATCGTTTTCTCAGGCTTCCGCAGACCTTGCGACTCTTTGATGGCACCCATTCCACCCTTCGATACAACGTATTGAAGCACGAGGAATCACCGCGATTAACATTAATGAGGCAGGACGAACCTGAGTTTATCAACAACGTGGTTTCTGATCTCTGGCGTCGCCGGATTCAGTCGGTAATTATAGAGGGCGGGGCCGCTACGCTAAGTTTCTTCATTGAACGAGGACTTTGGGATGAGGCGCGAATCTTTCATTCGCAGCGCGCGTTTCACAAGGGAATTGCTGCGCCACACGTACCTGGAAGGACTATCCTTAGGGAGCGTGTTGACTCAGATATGCTTGAATACCGTGTTCCGCTGGAAGAAACTCAGACAAAACTGTAATGCGGAATACCGAAACAAGACTAATTGGCTACTTTCACAATGGCAGAAAATCTTATTATAAACCCATCGGCGGGCAAGCTTGAGAAATACAGTAGTCTCATCCCGCAGATCCAGAGTCTGGTCGAAGGAGAACCCGACATCGTCGCGAATCTTTCGAACATTGCCGCGGCACTGAAGCAATCGTTGAATTTTTTCTGGGTCGGCTTTTACATCGTAAGAAACCGGCAATTGGTGCTGGGACCATTCCAGGGGCCAATCGCTTGTACCCGCATTGATATTGGAAAAGGAGTATGCGGAACAAGCTGGAAGAACAAAGAAACCATTCTTGTCCCTGATGTGGACCAATTCCCGGGGCATATCGCCTGTAGTTCTGCATCAAAATCGGAAATCGTATTGCCTGCCTTTAAGAATGGCGAAGTTTTTCTGGTGCTCGATGTCGACAGTGATAGGCTCAATGATTTTGACGAAACCGACGCAGTTCAATTACAACGAGTGATTCAGATCATTGAATCTTTTATCTGAACGTAATGAGAAAAGGACTTAATGACCTTTATAAAGAGCGCGAAGAAAAATTCTCTATCCAGCTTGCCGACCTTAATTCGCGTATAAATAACATTTCAAATTTACGTCTGCTCTCTGCGTTAGGGTCCGCCGTGGCAATATACTTTTCTTTCAGCTACACCGTTGTCGCCATTGCTGCCATCGCTCTGATCGTCGTTTTTCTTTATTTGGTAAAACGTCACGCAGTGCTTTTCAGGGAACGGGTTCATGTTGAAAATCTTGTTCGTATCAATAAGAATGAACGCCGGAGTCTCCATGGTGATTTCACCGTATTTGCCGCGGGCAATGAATTCATTGACCCGCATCATCCATACTCGCACGACCTCGACATCTTCGGTGAAGGCTCACTTTTCCAGTACCTCAACCGTTGTAATACCATTCACGGAAGGCGGAAACTAGCCTTCTGGCTGGAAGAACCTCTTTCGGATAGCGAAACCATTCGTCAGCGACAAGAGAGTATTAAAGACCTTGTACCACGCATAGACTTCCGACAGGATGCGGCAGCCGGGAGCGCGGAAATGGAAGAACAGCAAAATGACCGTGCACAGTTACTTCAATGGCTTGAACAACCCTCTATACTGCGTGACTCCGCTTCGCTGAGATTATCTCTGTGGATTATTCCCGCGCTGACAATTATTTCGTTGGCAGCCACATTTTTTTCCCCTTTTGCAAAAATCCCGTTGGCTCTTTTCATTGTGGTTCAGTGGATCCTGACCGGGACGCGACTTAAGAAAATTAATGTGTTTCATGACTACATCGGCAGGAAGAAAAATATTTTACAAAAGCACGCTCAGTTTCTTTTTTATGTCGAGCGTGAATCCTTTAAGTCGACTCGCCTTATTGAAATCACACAGCGGGCAAAAGATGCACATCAGCGCATCAATGAAATGGCATCACTGGTCAGCGCGCTTGACGCAAGAACCAACAGCATGATGACACTTGTGGTCAATAGTCTCTTGTTGTATGATCTTCAATGTGTTTATCGTCTCGAACGATGGAAGGAAAAGAATGCTGATCTGCTTCCTGTATGGCTCGATCTCATTTCGGAGATTGAAGCACTAAACAGTCTTGCAACCTATGCTTTTAATAATCCCGACGCCGTGTTCGCAAGCATTCATGAAGAGTTAAAAATCGATGGGCGCGATCTTGCCCATCCTTTGATCAGCGCTGAAGAAAGGGTGGTCAATTCTTTCCAGCTCGGCGCTGATGCTTCCATTGCAATTATAACGGGAGCTAACATGGCGGGAAAGAGTACCTTCCTCCGAACCGTTGGCGTGAGCGTTGTACTCGCATTGAGTGGTGCCCCGGTTTGCGCGTCATCATTTTCCTGTCCGGTCCTTCAACTTCGCTCAGGTATGCGAACTACAGATTCTTTGAAGGATCATCAATCTTATTTCTATGCTGAGCTGAATCGTCTTCGTTCGATCATGGATGAGCTGCGCAGCAATAAACCGCTACTCATTTTACTGGATGAAATTCTGAAAGGAACCAATAGCAATGATAAACAGGCGGGATCGATAGCACTAGTGAAACAACTTCTTCCTTACCCGTGTCTTGCCCTGATTGCCACGCATGACCTGGCGCTTGGAGACCTCGAGCATGAATTTCCCGGCAGAGTCAGAAATTTATCTTTCGAAGCAAATATTGAGAATGATCAACTTTCGTTCGACTACAAACTGAAGAACGGAATGGCTACAAAGATGAATGCCAGTTTCCTTATGAGGAAGATGGGAATTATCCCTGAGTGATTCAGACTTACACGCTTACCTTGATAAGCTCTGCAAGGGTTGCAATGACATAATCTACTTCTTCAGGGGTGTTATACTTACTGAATGAGAATCTCACACCACCTTTCTTCGAATCCGGATACAGATGGCCAAGTACGTGCGACCCGGTAGTAGCTCCGCTTGAGCAGGCGCTTCCTCCGGATGCAGAGATGCCCTGAAGATCAAGATTAAAAAGCAACATTGAGTTAGCGTCTGACTCCGGAAGGCAGACGTTCAAAACCGTATACAAGCTGCGATCAGGATTTGCAGAGTCGCCGTGAAAGTCAATACCAGAAATATGCTCACGAAGGCCCTTGATCATTCTTGCTTTGAGGGCGCTGACATGCGTTGTATGATCATCCATGTCGCGATAAGCAATTTCCAACGCTTTGGCTATCCCTATGATACCATAGACGTTCTCAGTCCCACCACGCATGTTCCGTTCCTGTGCGCCGCCCTGCATAAAAGGTTGAATTTTTTTGTCCTTTCGGATGAACATAAATCCAACGCCTTTAGGTCCATGAAACTTATGAGCCGCTGCAGTTATTCCATGAACTTTCAGTGAAGACAAATTATGACGATAGTGCCCCACCGTTTGAACGGTATCAGAATGAAAATATGCCTTGAATTCTTCACATAATTCTGCCACCGAATTTATATCGAGCAGATTACCAATTTCGTTATTCGCGTGCATAAGGGACACAAGCGCGTTGGGATGCGCCTTCAGTAAATGTCGAAGATGATCGAGATCCACGTGGCCCCTTTCATCGAGATGCACATGATGAATGGCGATTCCTTTATTCCCGGCAATATAATTTACGGTGTGTTCCACCGCATGATGTTCGATCGGTGAGGTAATAAGGTTTTTTATGCCATAGGTGTGAACGCTGCTTTGCAGAATAGCATTATCAGCCTCGGTACCACCACTGGTAAAGATGATTTCGCCGGGAGTACACTGAAGAAGTTCAGCAATCTTCTTGCGTGACGACTCTATTGCCGCGCGAACTTTGCGGCCATGCGAATGTGTGGAAGATGGATTTCCGAAATCCTCAAGCAGGAATGGCTTCATCGCATCGAATACTTCCGGGTCTAGCGGTGTCGTCGCTGCGTTGTCGAAATAGACTTTCATTCAGGTTAATGTTGACGTAAAAGTAAAAGATTCCTGCAGGAAGAAGAATCTAGCCTGCCAGAGTTTTCTCGGCAATAATTTCCTTGATGTCGGAAATGATCTTCTTCGCCAGGTTCTCGGCTTTTACTTCCATATCCGATTCGGAATAGATCCGAATGATCGGCTCTGTATTCGATTTACGCAGGTGAACCCATTCGGCATCGAACTCGATGCGAACGCCATCCACTGTGTTGATTGGCTGTTTCTTATACTTCTTTTTTACGGCTTCAAGAACCTTATCAACATTGATATCGCGTGTAAGCTCGATCTTGTTCTTTGAAATATGGTAGGACGGATATTTAGAGCGCAGTCGAAGTGCCGTCATGCCTGACTTCGCCAATTGGGTAAGGAAAAGTGATATTCCGACCAGGGCATCGCGACCGTAATGAAGCTCGGGATAGATTACACCACCATTACCTTCACCACCAATCACTGCGTTGTGTTCCTTCATCATGGTAACCACATTCACTTCGCCGACTGCAGCGGCAAAATATTCTCCTCCTGCCTTCTCAGTGATATCACGAAGAGCGCGAGTCGAAGAAAGGTTAGAAACGGTGTTACCTGTTTTACCTTCCGGAAGCGAGCTCAAAACATAGTCAGCGACTGTTACCAGTGTATACTCTTCTCCAAAGGGGCTTCCGTCTTCGCAGATAAGGGCAAGGCGATCAACGTCGGGATCGACTACAATTCCAAGATCATATTTTCCTTTTTGAATTTCCCTGCAGATGTCTGTCAGATTTTCAGGGAGTGGTTCAGGATTATGTGCGAAGTGCCCGGTAGGATCACAATGCAGTTCCTTCACCATTACACCAAGAGATTTCAGCAACATCGGCACTGCGATTCCGCCCGATGAATTTACGGCATCCACCACTACCTTAAAGCCTTTGCTCTTGATCGCGGCCACATCTACCAGGGGAAGCTTAAGGATCATGTCGATGTGTTTCTTAATATAGGAATCATTTCGTTCGTAGCGCCCAAGCTTCGTCACTTGCGCGAACTCGAAGTCTTCAGATTCAGCGAGCGCGAGAACTTCTTCACCGTCGGTACCGGAAATAAATTCGCCTTTTTCGTTGAGAAGTTTAAGCGCATTCCATTGTCCTGGATTATGGCTGGCAGTGAGGATGATTCCTCCGCTGGCATTTTCGAGTGGTACAGCTATTTCAACGGTTGGGGTAGTCGACAGTCCAAGATCAACCACATCCACCCCTAAACCTTGCAGCGTTGCTGATACAAGGGCACTTACCATTTCTCCGGAGACCCGCGCATCGCGACCGATGACGACCTTGGCCTGAGCCTTATCTTTTTTTACCCATACGCCGAACGCTGCTGCGAACTTCACGACATCCAGCGGCGTCAGGTTCTCTCCCGTCTTGCCTCCTATTGTTCCGCGAATTCCAGATATTGATTTAATTAAAGCCATTGCACTTTATGATTTTCAGGGGCACAAAGATAGAGAATCAATACGGTGGAAGGGCAATTGAATGCTAACCTTTCTTCCTGATTTCAGGAAACGGCTGCGACGACTGAGTATCAGGATCTCCACAAGCATCTCCCGGTTTCAGTGTCTTACCGCAATAGCCGCACTCTACACCTTCCTTATTGAGCCATGGACTCTGAGATGCGCAGGTGCCTCTGAATTCTCCGTTCTTCAGGAAAAGAAGGCGAACGGAAAGCAGTATGAAGAATAGTGCGAAAATTCCGATACTCAGCAGAAAAACAGTCATGACAGTGCGATTTTTTGTGATTTAATTGCGTTTTTAAGCCGTACTTTCCGACAAAGTTACGCGGCTAATTCAGAACGCCGCATCGAAATCATAAGTTTGTTAGAATGAAAAAAGTTTTGTCGTCCCCTGATCCAGACCGCGAGAAAAAACTCCTGGCTTTCAGTCGTTTGCTCACTGTAATGAATGAACTGAGAGAAAACTGTCCCTGGGATAAGAAGCAGACACTAGAAAGCCTCAGACACCTCACCATTGAAGAAACATACGAGCTGTCCGATGCCATCCTGGAAGGAGACCTTCAGGAGATAAAGAAAGAGATCGGCGATATCATGCTTCATCTCATTTTCTATGCGCGTATCGCCTCTGAGATGAAGGCTTTCGACATTGCCGACGTGCTTAACGCACAATGCGATAAGCTTATCGAACGTCATCCTCACATATACAGCGATGTAGTCGCCGACGATGAAGAGACTGTGAAAGCAAACTGGGAAAAAATCAAGCTCAGAAAAAACAAATCTGTCCTGGAAGGAGTACCACAATCGATACCGGCACTGGTTAAAGCCATGCGTATTCAGGACAAAGCTCGTGGCGTTGGCTTTGACTGGGAACGGAAAGAGCAGGTGTGGGAAAAGGTCGAAGAAGAAATGCAGGAATTCAAAACAGAATTCAATGCAGTATCTGATGAAACAATAAACAAAGAGAAGGCATTGGCTGAGTTTGGTGACCTCCTGTTTTCATTGGTCAACTATGCGCGCTTCATCAACATCGATCCGGAAGAAGCACTGGAACGCACTAACAAAAAATTCATTAAAAGATTTCAATATCTCGAATCAGAGTCTGCGAAAGACGGAAAAAAGATGGGCGAAATGTCCCTCGAAGAGATGGATGTCTATTGGAACAAAGCAAAGCTTTTGTGATCGGCTTACGTTGAATCGCTCAACGGTCTGCGAAGGCACCAGCGCATGAGAGGTCCGCTGGTCATGCTGGTCACGAGCGCCATAATCACAAGAGACACAAACACTCTTTCATCGATCAACCCATTCTCAAGGGCAATAATACCGAGAATGATTTCCATCGCTCCGCGTGCGTTGAGTCCAAACCCTGCGGCGAACGATTCACGCCATGAGAATCCACCCACGCGTGTACCGAGTCCGGCGCCAACCGTCTTTCCAGCGAACGCGATAAAAAGAATTATCACGGTTAGAGCAGGATCAAAATTCGCGACGAAGTTTACGCGTAACCCGATGGATACAAAAAACAGCGGAGCAAAAATGTTATTGATGAATTGATGAACAATCTCCTTTGCGCGTTCAGAAAAATGCTCTGAGTCACCCAGCGCAATCCCCATTATAAATGCACCAAAGATAGCATGAAGTCCAATCGACTCGGTGAATGCAGCGGCGAGAAAGCATAGTGCGAGCGAAAGGGATAGTACGCCCCCTGGCCATGCAAGATTTTTGTTCGCCCACGGAAGTAATCTGTTAAGCAAGCCTCTCCCGACGGTGAGCATTACCCCTGTAAAAGTGAGTGTGATCAACGCCGTTTTCCAGATCGGCATATCGCTTCCCTTTCCGATCATACTCAGCAATACGGAAAAGAACATCCAACCTACGACATCATCCACCATCGCAGACGCCACCACCAACATCCCGACCGGCGACTTAAAAAGATTCAGATCCATGAGAATACGCACGATCACGGGCAGAGCCGAAATCGCCATCGCCGTTCCCATGAACAAGGCGAAAGTCATGTGTTCCGCAGAATTAGCGATGCCGAAAAACTCAGGAAAGAAATAAGGGAATATAAAACCGAGCCCAAACGTCATGGACAATCCAAACAAACTTGTGGTGACTGCTTGTCGTCCCTGGCGGATAACAATCTGCAGATCGACTTCGAGCCCTGCAATAAACAGGAGCATCACGACAGCAATCTGAACAATCCCTGTGAGGACGGTACCTGCGCCGCTCGGAACCGGAAACAAGGAATGAAATGTATCAGGAGAGATCATCCCAAGGAACGTGGGCCCTATCAGAATTCCCGCGAGTATTTCACCGATCACAGAAGGTTGATTAAGCTTTCGCGCGATCTCTGCGAAAATCCGACCGACGATCAACATCACCCCCAGTTGGAT
>JAEYXN010000193.1 GCA_023431285.1 Bacteroidota bacterium | reverse complement strand
GGTAGAGAGATAGACTGCGTTGGTCATATTCGGTCAAACTTATTGGCTTCACGGTGAAGATCAAAACTGAAGGTAATGAATCTTGCTTATCCGTTGTATTTGCGGGTGCAATCTGCTGGTCTGTGTGGAGGGATTGTATGATTAAAGTCAATAGGAAAGCTGAGTTTTGTAATGTCGTTCAGTGTCGGTCGGGCGGGGGTAGCGCTGTCAAAGTTTGCGATTCGTTCTTGGAAACGGGCGGTGGGGATTTGTGGCGTCAAGCCACTCCCAAAGTATCCGTCAATCCGCGCCGACGAATAGACACTACGAGGCGCAGGCCTTTCCCGGGCGGAGGAATCAAAAAAAAGTAGTTAATTAGTAAGATATGAATCAGCTTACACAATAAAGCATGAGACGCTAAGAAGCAAGAGGCCGCGTATCATGGGGAATTTGTGTTGAATTATCAAATGAAGGAACGTTGCCAAGCATAGTGATCGAAGAATTTATAAACCAGTTCTCCCGACTTACAAAAGTCTCTGACGAACTAAGGGACTGTTTGAAGATGCGGACAATTCTGCAAAATGTTCCTAAGGGTGCGCATCTGCATTCAGCGGGGAATATCTGTGACAAAACATTCTGGGTGATGAAAGGATTGCTGAGAACCTACTACCTGAAGGAAGGGAAGGAAATCACGGATGGGTTTGCAGCGGAAGGCGAATCTCTGACATCGGCCAAAAGCTTTATGACAAATATGCCTGACCAATATTATCTCCAGGCAATTGAGGATTCTCAATTGTGTGCGCTTACCAATGTGGATTTGATGTATATGTTTGATCACTTCCCCGAAATGGAGCGGTACGGAAGGATAACGATGTCGATCTACTATATGAAACTCTCAGAAAGGCTGGAGTCTTATCAATTCACATCCGCTAAAGATAAATATGATCATTTTTGCAAGACGTACCAATCTGTATTAGGTCGATTGCCTCTTGGGATGGTGGCATCGTACCTTGGAATATCTCAGGAAACGCTTAGCAGAATCAGGGCGAAACCCTGACGCTTTTTGATCTAAATCAAAAACGAAAAGTGAAATTCTTTCTAGGTTTGCTACCAGAATATCATCAAGTATGAATAAGGCATTGATTGGAGTAGCAGCGGTGGTCTTGAGCGTCTCGACTATCATCATTATGGCCGAGCTAAGAACCGATGGCTATAATCACGCTCATAAAGCTGTGAGCGAATTGGGCTCCGCAGATGCACCTCACAAATGGACATTCAATATGCTGGGTTATTTCATTCCGGGCTTAATGCTGGCTTTGTTCGCTTTTAATCTTAAAAACCATTTTATCATACCGATAAAAACGTTTCCATTTTATTTTCTTATGTTGTCCGGACTGTTCTATGCTTTGGCAGGATTATTCCCAGTGGACATGGACCATAGGAGCTCTTTTGGCAGTGTTATGCACGGAATTGGTTCAATGGGCTCCGGCTTATTCTGGCTGTTTAGCGCAGTAACCTTGTGGTGGCAGCTTAAGAAAGATCAGATTTGGAAGACAGTTGCCATCATAACATTGATCATTCCATTTATCACAATATTCACGATGGGATTTATTTCGGCACATGAGCCAGGAATTGCTCAACGCGTTGGTTTTGGCGGGTATTATATCTTTATTCTGGTTTTGGCCGTCAAGCAATGGAAGCAGTTGCATGTGCCGGTAATCTCGAATTAAAATCATTACCATGAGGCGAAGCCGACTTGAGTAAAAAGATAAAAGCTGATAACCTGGAACAGGTGTTCTGTGAAGGTTAAAATCCCAAAGCGCTGGTGAGACACCGAAAAGCCTCCAACCTCGTTTCTCGCCCGATAGAAGGCGACAGGGATCATGACGATCTGATAAGACAAAATATTTTAATGAAGTATCCACTGATTGTCGCCGTAATTTTATTTTCATTTTTATGGAATGCATGTGGCAACGAGTCGAATCAGGGAAGACCCCAGGATCCTGTCGAACCATATAATTATTACACTGAAGAAGTCATCTTCAGGAACGACTCAGCCAACGTTACCCTGGCGGGTACATTGACCCTTCCTTCAAAGGATGGGAACTATCCGGCAGTCGTATTGATCTCTGGCAGTGGTCCGCAAAACAGAGACTCCGGGATAGCAGGGCATCGTCCCTTTCTTGTTTTATCTGATCACCTGACAAAACAAGGTATCGCTGTATTACGCTATGACGACCGTGGATTTGGGAAGTCCAGCGGTGACTTCGCAGCAGGAACATCTCTTGACTTTTCCTACGACGCTGAAAGTGCCGTCAAATATCTTAAGAGTAGAAGTGAAATCAACAGTGACAAGATTGGTCTGATTGGCCACAGCGATGGAGCGATGATTGCCCCAATGGTCGCCGCAAGATCGAGTGACGTCAACTTCATCGTGCTACTGGCTGGACCAGGCCTTGCGGGTCGGGAGTTGTTATTGGACCGCCAGGCGATTCTCGAAAGGAAGTTGGGTGTTAGTGAGGAGGAGATCAGGAAGTCAGCGGGCCATTCCGGTAAGATGATAGATATCGTAATTACTTCTTCGGATTCGGAGACCGCAAAGAGTCGACTCGCCGGGTTTAGCAAAAGCAGTTATGATCAAATTCCTGCCTATGCTGTTCCTCCCGGAATGTCGAAAGACGACTATGTATCAAACCTCATTGAAATGCTTTCGAGTCCCTGGTTCAGGTTTTTCCTGGCTTATGATCCGGTTCCGACGCTTAGGAAAGTGCGCTGTCCAGTACTGGCTTTGAATGGTGACAAGGATATGCAGGTGCCCTCAACCACAAACCTGCCTCTGATGCGGGATGCCTTAATTGCCGGAGGGAATCAAAATGGAACGGTCAGAGAACTTGCCAACCTGAATCACTTCTTTCAGGAATGTGTTACAGGAATGCCCGATGAGTACGCCAGGATTGAGCAGACATTGGCTCCTGTGGTTTTGACGACTATCTCCGACTGGATCAAAGAGCAGACGATTATCCATAAGTAACGAAAAGTACGTTGGCAACCTCTAAAAGGATTATAAGCAGCACCCTCTCAATGAACACCGCAGCATTCCCGCAAAGTCTGGATGTGATTAGACATTTGATCTTTGATAGGCTTGAACTTAAGATGACAAATCCTGAGAAGCAGGAGGGAACAGATTACTCCGCATTCGCCTTCGAACTCAATGGTAGAAGGGTTTTGTTCAGAGATGCCAAAGTAACTTCAAAGAAGATTGGTCAGTTTGTTACCTTATGGAAACGAGATCGGAACGGAGTAACCCAACCATTTGATGTTTCTGATGGCATTGATCTCATTGTAGTAAATACCGCTTTTAAAAATCAACTAGGTCAGTTTGTATTTCCTGAATCAGCGTTGCTGGATCAAGGAGTTTTCAAACGCAACAAAGAAGGAAAGCGAGGCATCAGAGTGTATCCTTCCTGGGATATACCGCTTAATAAGCAGGCCGAAAGAACACAACGGTGGCAGCTAGAATATTTTCTGGATCTCACTAACAAGGCAAACATCGACTATGACTTCGTCCGGAGGTTGTATGCGGAATAAGTGTAAGAGAAAGATCTGTTTTGAAACGGTGACATTTTTGAGTCATCCGGGCCGTGTTTACTTTAGAATTAAATCCACGGTATTAATGTCGTTCAGACTTATTTTTTTACTTGCGTTTTCCCTCGCATGGAGTAGCGTATGTAGCCAGCATGTCCTTCAAACGAAATTCAGGAGCATTGCTGATAACATGAAAGGAGACCTGGGCGTCAGTGCCCTGCATATTGAAACGGGTGAATCCATTTCCTTTAACGGGACCGCGAAGTTTCCCATGCAGAGTGTCTACAAGGTCCCCATTGCCATGGTCATGCTTCATAAAGTCGACGCTGGAGAATTTTCTCTTCAGGACATTGTTGAAATCCACAAGAGTGAATATATACCCTCCGCAGGCCATAGTCCGATCAGAGATAAGTATCCTGACGGCGTCAGGATGACGTTGAGAGATATTCTGGAGTACAATGTTTCCGGGAGTGACGGTACGGCGTGTGATGTCCTGCTAAGGTTGCTGGGCGGCACGAAAAAAGTGCAGCAAAGTATTCACGACGAGGGTGTAAAACAGATTGCCATCGCTACAACAGAAATGATCCAGGTTGCTTATGACACCATCCAATATCAGAACTGGGCAACACCCGAAGCGATAAATGATCTTCTGAGGATATTTCATCAGGGATCGTATCTATCGAAAGGTAGCCAGGCTTTGCTAACGAAGTTTATGTCTATCTCGAGTGAGTATTTTGACAGGAGGATAAAGGCGCTGTTGCCGAAGGGTACGGAGGTGGTTCATAAAACCGGTACGTCAAGAACTTACGACGGACTTACCAGAGCAACAAACGACGCAGGAATAATTACACTGCCGGATGGAACTCATCTGGCGGTAACGGTATTCGTTTCCAATTCATACGACTCTGGCAAGGAAAGAGAAATGGCTATCGCCCGGGCGGCAAAGGCAGCTTACGAGTACTGGACGGTAGATAAAAAGGGCAGTCTTCTAAAGAAATGATATGAAGCAAGGACTTAAAAGACCCGTCAAGACATATTTGATTCAAATTTGTCTTATGGGAATTCTGGTTTCGTCGGCCACCAGGAGCACTCTGGATTCGATGAATTGGTTTGCCTGGATCGGAATGGCTGTTACCTTAGTTCAATTGGCTTACACGCTCATAAAGCCAAACTATTTGGAAGTTATTAACAACGAACTTCATATTAACGAACACTTCTTCAGCCAAAAAGTTATCGAGCTGGAGAAGGTTGAAAAATTTGAGATTGAGCCAAGCC
>JAEYXN010000184.1 GCA_023431285.1 Bacteroidota bacterium | reverse complement strand
TATCCCACTGTGTTTTTCATCAGAAACAGAAAAGGAAATCCCGATGAGTCCGTCGACATCCCATCCGGAATTTTCTGGATGCTTCGTCTTGAATTGATGCTCCTGTTTATCATACCGCTCCTGGCGGGACTGATGGCACGCGGCGTAGGATATTACGGCTGATTCAGACCTCTTTTGGACTAATAAGGTTACCGGATCGACAGACCGACTTATATACTTTTCATCTGTACAGACCGGAAAGAAAATTCCAATCCCTTCCATATGATTTGATGGTCCGTCTTGCGGATCATGTACAATGAAAGTATTTTGTCAGATGCTTTCGCGTACTCCGGCCGTTATTCTTCTCATCATCGTAAATGTGCTCATCTTCCTGCTTTGTTACGCGCAGGCGGAGACGTTTGAGGGCAACGCATGGACTTTGACTTTGCTGAAGTTCGGAGGACAGTTCAATCCTTACACGCTGGGAGGCGAATGGTACAGGATCTTTTCACACATGTTCCTGCACGCGCACTGGCTGCATCTGTTCGTTAATATGATGGCACTTTTTTCCGTCGGAAGAGGGGTGGAGGAGGCGGTGGGCACCACAAAGTTTCTGGTGGTGTACCTGCTTTGCGGAGTGGGAGGGAGTTTTGCCAGTCTTTACGGTACCATGTTTACACTTGGTGTGGGTGCGTCAGGAGCCATCTTCGGATTGCTCGGTTTCATGCTGGTCTTAAATATCATTCACCTGAGACGCGAAGGCCAGGGTCTAACTCCATTGCTGGTGAATTTCGCCATATTTCTTTTTATCAACATCGCCGTAGGCCAGGCATTTCACGCAGACCATTACGCGCATTTCGGAGGGCTTGCCACTGGAGGGCTATTGGCCGCAGGTAATCACTTTTTCCATTCCAGGGCAGATCAATACCATACGGAGGCCGCCATGTCGGCGATTATGCTTGTCATCTTTTTCGTCCTTCCCAGGTTTCAGGTTCACTATTATCAGGCGTACAGGCAGGTCGTTGCCGCGGAGAGGGAGGGGAAAGCGATATCAAATAGGAAGCTGACGGATCAGGATTTTCTAAATCATCTGGGGAAGAATCAGTCACAATGGGACTCTGCCAAATATGCAATGGATCAGATTCGTCGTATCCCCGACAAACTCCGGGGGGACGTCGTTACCCTTTCGAATTACGTGCACTTCAGGTCCATGGAGAATACATATCAGATACGCATGATCCGCGACCAGAAATATATTCTTCTCGACAGTCTTCATCTGCTCCAGGATTCAATTCGCAAATACACGCAACTGGAGTATCCGGTTCCTCTGTATGAGAATTTTGAGGCTGGTGCTGCCGAAACTCCTGCGTCTCTTTCGAATGAAGAAAACACTTTGCGGCCTGTGCAGGTTTGGTACGATAGTTCCTGGATAGAGATCAATCGACCAGGGCCTTATTATCGGATCGGTTCCAGGGATTCTTTACAAAGATGGCAGGGCTGGGTAACGGATTACTATGCAGATGGCAAAACGCAGATGAAAGGGTATTACCACGATGATCGCCGCGATGGTATCTTTCTGTATTACAGCCATCACGATACATACACCTCCGCAGGACGGTATTTGAATAACCGGAGTATCGGGAAGTGGCAGATGTTTCACAACAATGGCCTATTGAAAAGTGAAGTGTTTTATGATAATGGGGTTTATTACAAGAACATCTGGGATTCGTTAGGAAATGTACAGGTGGCGGATGGCGCGGGGGTTGTAGAAGAGTTTTATGGTGATGGGATAAAGAAGGCAGAGATTCCTTATAGAGATGGAAAACCGGAAGGAGCAGTCACAGGGTGGCACCCTGACGGGACTATGCATTATAAGGAGGATTATTTGAAAGGTCTACTTGTTTACGGTAGGGCGAGGAATGCAAAAGGGGAGGAGTTCATTTACGATGGATCTTCGTTGCAGCCGCAACCACACAGAGGCTACCCTGAATTCGAAAAGTATCTTGCTAAAGCCACCACATCATCAAATATCAGAACGGGGGAGAGTGTGAGACTCTCGTTCAGAGTAACTGCAGCAGGAGTCACAACAGACTTCGAGATCGAACGCGCCGATTCACCCGAAGCAGGCAAGGAAGCCATCGCGATTGTTCAGCGCGGCCCAAGGTGGGAGCCGGCAAAACTTCATGGCTACCAGCGTTCAGATGGATATGTTTGGTTGACGATCAATTTTGGTGAGACGCATCAATGATTCTCCACCTCACTGGCATCAGCTACGCCCTGGCGGCTCTTTTGGATAAAATCAATTTCTTCGATGTGTGATCGGATCATGGGAAGATAACTATTGACGTATTCACGAATATCGTCATCTCCGACATTCAACGCATCGTTGAATTCTTCGGCTTTATGTTCGTGTTTCTCCCGCATTGACTTTATGAACTCTTTCTCGAATTCAGATCCGCTCATTTGTTTCAGCTTTTCGAGTTCCTTTGTCTTTTCCTTTGAGAGCCCCGTTGGAAGGGTGATATTTTTTGACGCTGCCAAAATTCTAAGCTCAGACAACATCCGCGACTGATCCTTTACCATCATCGCACTATATCTTCTTAACGCAGGAGTTTGAGCACGCGCTACTGCCAGCTTACCCTGCTCCAGATCCAGCATTTGTTCATTTGCTGTGGCAGTTACAAACTTTGAAATATCTTCATCAATTGATGACGCCGCATTTTTTTGTCGGGCCTCTCTGACGGTGTCATTATTACCAGGGCCACAAGCAGCGAGAACAGCAGCTGCCAGGACGAGAAAGATTTTCTTCATGGGATTTGCCTTTCGTCGTACCTGGGAAAATCTGGTGCCAGCAGGGAGCGAGACTATTTCCCGCTCCCTGTTAAGTTATTTCCGGAATTGATGGTCCTGATGCAGTCGTTTGTGCTTACCATTTTTCCGGGATTCCTTCCACTTCACGTATTGTTCAGGGGAAAGAATTTCTTCCACACTTTTTTCATGGTTTTGCCACGCAGTCTTCATTTTTTCTTTCCGTTGTTCTTCGGACAACTTCTGGTCTTCGCGGATTCCAGAGATTTCTGTACGGAATTCCTTTCTCACGGCGTCCAGTTTGGTAGTCTGCGCTTCCGATAATCCCAGTGACTGTGTATGATCATTTTTCCTGCGATTCTGGTGATCACCTTTCTTGTGAGGGCCATGATCGCGATTACCACGCTTCGTCTTCATGTCCTGCTTTTGTTTTTCCCACTGCTGTTTTTGTTCAGCGGAGAGAACTTTGTCAATCTCGGTCCTCTTCTCCTCGCGAAGCTGTTTCATCTTATTGTGTTTTTCTTCGCGGGTAACCGCAGAGTCTTTCATCATTTCTGAGAAAGTGCGGGCGTATTTCAGATTGATATCGTGAACCGTGGCGTATTGTGATTCAGATAAAGAGAGCGCGCTTTTCATTTTTTCAGACTGGCGCTGTGCGATGGCCTCAGAAGATCTGGGCATCCGGTCGCCGCCCTGGGCGAAAACGCTTCCAGTGGCGATCAGGGCAATTGATAAAAAAAGAATCTTCTTCATAATGGTATTTGTTTTTTGTTTGAGAGACAGTCCTGCAGCGACCATCACGTTGTTTAGATGCAATGAGTATGCTGAAGTTTAATGTCGACCCGGATCAATAGACAAAAAGGCTGGATTGCGGGATGGATGGGGTAATTTCATCGATTATTACGGCTACCCATCGGTGGTGTGGTCGGCCATAGATTCTTTCGGTTTGGACGTTGATAGTGATCTTTCAGGGGATTTATTACTCCCCCGGGATTGCCTGGCAAGGCCCCTTGATTGCTTGCAAGACATGTAAACCAGGTGTGCAGTAAACCGCAGGAATTCAATGGATCACGTTGGAAAATCGATTACGATGCGAGGAATTCAGGATCATAGTTGAGTGGCCTTTGTCGCGGGTTGAAATTTTTTCATCCGGCGCCGTGACTTATCACGGATTTTGTAATTGTTATGTAAAATTTACACTCGGGTACCGCCAGCAGAAAAATTTTGTAAAAAGTGTTTAGAAATCGACAAAACGTTTAATTTTGGCGCTTTCAAGCTTTACTTAAACCTTCAACTATGAAAAAATTATTTGCGATCTTCGCACTGGTAGGGGTACTGGCGTCCTCGACACTTTCGGCACAAGAAGACACTACTGCAGTTCAGGACACACCGCAAACAGAAACGGCGGCCGCATCCACAACGACTACAGAAAGTGCTGAAGACGAAAACCAATCATTTCACGAAGTAGTTAAAGACCTGTTTATCCAGGGGGGTGTAACGTTCATGACACCACTTCTAATCTGTATTATCATTGGTCTTGCAATTTCTATCGAAAGAATCATCACTTTAAATTTAGCGACCACTAATACAAAAACCCTTCTTGCGAACATCGAAGATGCATTGGCAAGAGGCGGCGTTCCTGCAGCATTGGAAGTGACCCGCAATACAAGGGGTCCTGTTGCATCGATCTTCACTCAGGGTCTTCTGCGTTACTCTGAAGGTGTTGACATGGTAGAGAAATCTATCGTATCTTATGGTGGAGTTGAGATGGGGCGCCTTGAAAGAGGTCTGATCTGGATCTCATTGATGATCTCCCTTGGTCCAATGCTTGGATTCTTTGGAACTGTAATCGGGATGGTTATCGCGTTCGATACAATTGAAAAAGCTGGTGATATCTCCCCTAACATCGTTGCGGGTGGTATGAAAGTGGCCCTTATTACTACAGTCGGTGGTCTTATCGTGGGTATGGTTCTTCAGGTATTATACAACTATCTGGTGTCTAAAATCGACTCACTGGTAAATACAATGGAGGATGCATCCATTTCTTTGGTGGATATCCTTGTTAAGCACAACCTTGTAACTAAGAGATAATATGCTGGACATCGGACTATATATATCCTATTTGCTTCTTGCGGTGTCTATTTTGGGGATGATAGTGTTCCCAATAATAAATGGCATCAAGGAGCCTAAAGCGCTGCTACGATCTCTGGCAGGCATTGGTATCATACTTGTGCTGTTCGGGATTGCTTATGCGCTCTCAAATGATGATTTATCGCAGAGGAGTGCTGCAATGGTAACGGCAGGTCAGGCTAAACTGGTCAGTGCAGGATTAATCCTGTTTTACATCACGCTGGTCGGTTCAGTATTAGCAGTTGTTTATTCTGAAGTAACTAAAGCCCTTAAATAATGGCAAGAGCAACTCCTGAGATCCCTAACGCCTCGATGGCGGACATTGCGTTTCTGTTGTTGACGTTCTTCTTGATGACGACGACAGTTGCCAATGACAAGGGGATCATGATTACATTGCCACCACCACCGGAAGCGCTGCCTCCAACGGATGTAAAAATCCAGGAAAGGAATCTTTTTAAGGTTCAGGCAAACTCCTTCGACAAGGTGCTGGTGGAAGGTGAGCCCTGGTTCGGCAGCGATTCAGAACTGAAAGACAGAATTAAAGCTTTCGTCCTGAATAACGGCGCTGACCCCGAATCTTCTGACAATCCTCAAAAAGCGATTGTGTCGTTTAAGACTGATAGGGGAACATCTCACCAGAAGTTTATTGAACTTCTCGATGTCATGGAAGCCGCGTACAATGAAATATATTCATCCCGCGCCGGTGTAACCGTTGAGAAATGGAGAGAAATCTCTGCTGATCCAAATAGCCCTAGCTGCTCAGACTGCAGGGAGATTTATGATCGCGGCAGAGGGATCCTTCCGAACGGACAGGTTGAAATCCCTAAAAACATATCAATTGCTGAACCTACCAAAGTTGGTGGTTCTTAAAAGAGAGGAGGGAACATGTCAAAGTTTAAGAAAAAGACAAACGTAAAGCAGGAAATTCCGACATCCTCAATGCCCGATGTGGTATTCATGTTGTTGTTCTTCTTTATGGTGACAACAAAAATGAGGGATTCAAGTATTCAGGTTGAACAAAAGATGCCTGCAGCTCAACAGCTGAAAAAACTTGAAAAGAAATCTCTCATCGCTTATTTGTATGTTGGAAAACCTAAGGAAGAAAGCCTGGGACGTGAAGCAAAAATTCAAGTGAATGATGCTTTCATCGAACCTAAGGGGATCATCCAATGGGTGAACCAGGAGAAAGGTAAGTTTGCTGAACATGAAAGAGATGCAATTACAATTTCTCTGAAAGTCGATGCTGAATCTAAACGCGGGATTATTGCAGACGTGGAAACAGAACTGCGCAAGGCTAACGCCAGAAAAGTCTTGTATTCTGCGGTTGGTAAGAAAGCCGAAGAATAATTTTGAAGATCGTTACTTAATATCCTTGCCTCCCGGATCCGTCCGGGAGGTTTTTTTTTATGCCGGATAAAACCGTCGCCCTTAACCTCAATAATCCGAAAATTGTTCGCGCCTGGTACATGTATGACTGGGCCAATTCTGTTTATACACTCGTAGTCACGACGGCAATCTTTCCGATTTATTATAAGGCCGTTCTCAGCAGCGCAGGGAGTGATGATATCACCTTCCTCGGTGTTACGCTCAAGAACTCTGTCTTATATTCCTACTCCTTGTCATTTTCCTTTCTGATCGTAGCGATTATCCTTCCACTCCTTTCAGGCGCTGCGGACTATTCGGGCAATAAGAAGGCGTTTATGAAAGTCTTTGCATGGACGGGAAGTCTTGGATGTATCGGCCTGTATTTCTTTGATTCGGTTGACATGCTGGGGTGGGGGATATTTTGTTCTGTCATTGCAAGCATAGGTTATTCCGGCGGACTTGTATTTTACGATGCATTCCTTCCTGAGATCGTTACTGAAGATCAACTCGACAAAACCAGTGCGCGCGGGTATGCCATGGGTTATTACGGTAGTGTGCTACTCATGGTGATATGCCTGGTGATCATTATGAATCCACATTCATTTGGTTTTACCGGAAGCGATAAAGAAGCCGGGCTCCATGCCACACGGTTTGGCTTTGTGCTGGTGGGGCTATGGTGGATTGGATTTTCAATGATTCCCTTCTCTCTGCTTCCGGATAATATTCATTTGAAAAAACGTACAGGGAACATCTGGCTAAAGGGTTATCAGGAGATCTTGAAGGTGTGGAAAAACCTCCGTCATCAATACGACCTTAAAAAATATCTGGCTGCATTTTTCTTTTTCAACATGGGCGTGCAGACCGTTATGTACATGGCAAGTTTATTCGGGCAGGATGTCTTGCATCTGGAAGAAGGAACATTGATTCAAATTCTGATTATTATTCAGCTTGTGGGTGCTGTAGGAGCGTGGACCTTCGCGCGTGTTTCCGCGCGCATGGGAAACAGATTCTCACTTGCACTGATGATCGTTATCTGGATTGGTGTGTGCTTCGGCGCCTATTTTGTGGCGAATGCTTTTCAGTTCTACCTTCTTGCTTTTGTGGTTGGGATGATCATGGGAGGGATACAGGCTCTCGCGCGGGCTACGTACTCAAAACTTATTCCTGATGACACACTGGACCATGCTTCTTACTTCAGTTTCTATGACGTGACATACAACCTGTCGCTGGTCTTCGGCACGATGTCATTTGGATACATCAATCAGGTTACGGGATCAATGCGTTACAGTGCCCTGGCTTTGGGCGTCTACTTTGTGATTGGGTTGTTCATTCTTCTCAGGGTGACATCCAAATCCATAATGATTCCATCTCAGAAATAATATTTGGGTCTACCTTTATAATTTTCGTAAGAGTTTCAATACCTCAGGTGTTTTACGGTCATGCCATTGTTGATGAGTTGCCTGAGCGAATCAATACCAATCTTAAGATGTAGTTCAACGTACTGCTGGGTCACCGTGAGATCGCTTGCCTCAGTTTTTACACCTTCCGGTACCATAGGCTGATCAGATACTAGCAGGAGAGCTCCTGTTGGAATTTTATTATGGAAAGCTGTGGAAAAGATCGTGGCAGTCTCCATGTCTATGGCTTGCGCGCGAATTTTTCTCAGGTATTGCTTAAAGTCTTCATCCCACTCCCATACACGGCGGTTGGTTGTATAAACAGTGCCGGTCCAGTAGTCTCTACCATAATCGCGGATAGTGGTGGAGATCGCTTTTTGCAAAGCGAAAGCCGGCAGGGCAGGGACTTCTGCAGGAAAGTAATCATTGCTTGTTCCTTCCCCCCGGATTGCTGCGATCGGAAGGACAAGGTCTCCTATGTCATTTTTTGCTTTAAGACCTCCGCATTTGCCCAGAAAGAGTGCAGCCTTGGGGCTGATTGCGCTGAGGCAATCCATCACAGTTGCGGCGTTTGGACTTCCCATTCCGAAGTTGATGATCGTTATTCCTTCAGCAGTTGCGCTCCGCATAGGACGATCAATTCCGTTAATGGGAACATTGTTCCATTCAGCAAACATCCGCACATAGTTATCGAAGTTTGTGAGCAGAATATATTCGCCAAACTGATTGAGCGGTTGCCCTGTATATCTGGGAAGCCAGTTCTCGACAATTTCCTGTTTCGTCTTCATTCTTTAACTTATTTTGCTCTGCGATGGTCCCATTGAATTTACCCCCTTTTGAGCACAGGATAAAAAAAGCTGAAGGTAAACTATGGATTTTTGATGTGATTCGAAAAAAGTACGTTGCCTTAATTCCGGAAGAATGGGTGAGGCAGCATTTTATCCATTTCCTGATTTCTTCGCTGGGATACCCCAAAGCATTGATCCGTGTTGAAGGAGGACTAAGCTACAATCAATTAAGCAAGCGCTCGGATATCGTTGTGTACGACAGGCAAGGGGCACCGTGGATGATTGTGGAGTGTAAATCACCTGATGTTCCGGTGTCGGAAAGCACAGTCTTTCAGGTATCAACTTATAACGCTACACTGAAAGCAAAGTACATTACAGTTACCAATGGTCTGCGTCATCTGGTGGCGCTCACCGACTGGAAAGCAGGAGAAACTGAATGGTTGAAGGCGATGCCTTCTTTCGAGGATTAGTTATTAAGGAACTTCTTCACGTCCGTGAACGGAAGAGAGAATGCGTCCGCCACAGCTTTGTAAACGACTTCACCATTGATCACATTCAATCCCTTGCGTAGATCTTCATTCTCAACGCAAGCCTTTTTCCAACCATCGTTCGCCAGGCGGATCGCGTAAGGGAGCGTAGCGTTGGTAAGTGCAAGTGTTGATGTGTAAGGAACTGCTCCAGGCATATTGGCAACGCAATAATGCACAACGTCATCTATGATGAAGGTAGGGTCTTCATGCGTTGTAGGACGACATGTTTCGATACATCCACCCTGGTCGATGGCAACATCTACCAGGACGGTTCCAGACCGCATCAACTTCAGCATGTCGCGTGTGATGAGTTTAGGTGCCTTCGCTCCGGGGATCAATACACCACCCACAATCAGGTCTGCATCGGGAAGTAATTCGCGTATAGTGTATTCGTTGGATACAACGGTGCGAACGTTTTTCGGCATTACATCGTCGAGATAACGAAGGCGATTGATGTTTACATCGAGGATCGTAACATCAGCGCCCATTCCGGCAGCGATCTTTGCAGAGTTTGTGCCGACGATCCCTCCACCAAGAACGAGCACCTTGGCAGGTCTAACACCTGGGACACCGCCAAGCAGAATACCTCTGCCCTTCAGAGGTTTCTCGAGATATTTCGCACCTTCCTGGATCGCCATACGGCCCGCGACTTCTGACATAGGAATGAGAAGGGGCAGGCTGGTATCAGGGCGTTCTACTGTTTCATAGGCGAGACACACAGCGCCGCTTTCAATCATGGCGCGAGTCAATGGTTCATAGGATGCGAAGTGAAAGTATGTAAAGATGAGTTGATCCTTTTTGATCAGTTTGTATTCCTGCTCGACGGGCTCTTTAACTTTTATGATCATTTGGCTTTCGCTGAACACCGAAGCGGCATCTTCAATGATCTGTGCGCCTGCCTTCTTATAATCCTCATCATGAAATCCGCTGCTTGCGCCTGCGGAGCGCTGGACGAGAACTGTATGGCCGCGTTTCACCAGTTCCTGGGTTCCGGCGGGTGTCAATGCAACGCGATTCTCGTTGTTCTTGATTTCTTTAGGCACTCCGATAATCATAGCGCAGTTTGGTTTTTGAGTTAAGTGGGGCAAATATACTACCCCTACCGATTAGTCGTTAGCGGCCTTTAGTGTTTTTTGAGAGTGCTCAGTCATAGGTTGTTGTCAAAAAAGTGGAAAAATTCTGAATGTGTGTTAAAATGCGAAAGATTGTACGGTGACATACATCAAGACATGCGGATGACTGGAGCACTTGCACTGCTGACGGAATTAATTTTTTTTAAAACCGCATGACTGGGCAACGATTGGCTAGATTGCTTGGATACCCTACTTTTGAAAGTTATTGTTAATCCCTATTTTTACCCTAACAGTTGTTAATCTCTAAAAGAAAACAATTTGAGCGCAACAAAAGAAGCAAAGGCTAAATACTCGCAGACGAAGGTCAGGGAGATACTTGCTGATTATCGACTTGCCGTCGAGAGCAGAGAAGCAAGTCTCATTGGCCGCCGGGAAGTTTTCATGGGAAAGGCGAAGTTTGGCATATTCGGCGATGGTAAGGAGCTGGCGCAAATTGCTATGGCGAAAGTATTTCGCAATGGTGATTTCAGGTCCGGATATTATCGTGATCAGACATTCATGTTTGCAATCGGCGAGCTGACAGTCCAGCAGTTTTTTGCTCAACTTTATGCGCACACAAGTCTGGCAGCAGATCCCTCTACTGCAGGACGACTAATGACAGGACATTTTGGGACACGCACACTCGACGACTTCGGGATGTTCCGCGATCTGACATCACTCAAGAATAGTAGCGCGGATATTTCTCCAACAGCAGGACAAATGCCGAGGTTGCTTGGCCTCGCTTATGCATCGAAGTTGTTCAGGGAGAATGCTGAGTTGAAATCTTATGCGTCTTACTCTAACAATGGTGATGAGATAGCTTTCGGGACGATTGGTAATGCATCAACGTCCGAAGGAATGTTTTTTGAAGCGATTAACGCTGCGGGAGTGTTGCAGGTGCCAATGCTGACTTCTATTTGGGATGATGCTTATGGAATTTCAGTTCCTCAGGAGTATCACACTACTAAAGGCAGCATATCAAAAGCACTTTCAGGATTGCAGCGCACTCCTGGTGAAAAAGGTTTTGAGATCATCACAGCGCGTGGCTGGGATTATCCTGGACTTGTTGAAGCTTATCAGCGTGCGGAAGCGATTTGTCGGAACGAGCACGTGCCGGTTCTTCTTCATGTTGAGGAGATGACACAACCTCAGGGCCACTCGACGTCGGGTTCACACGAGCGTTATAAATCCAAGGAACGTCTTGCGTGGGAAGCAGAGCATGATTGTATTCGCAAGATGCGCGAATGGATCATCAATGATGTGATGGTCCTTCCGGAGGATGTAGATGCGATTGAAAGAGAAGCCAAACGCTCTGCGAAAGAATCAAGAGATAAAGCATGGAAGGATTTTACGAGCGATGTAAAGAAAGATCAATCTGTCATCACCAGCATCCTTGAAAAAGGTATTCAGCTTTCTTCTTCTAAAGAGGAGATGCAGCTGTTGTTGAGCGAGCTCACCAGTGCGATCAATCCTACACGCCTTGATACGATGAAGGCCGCCAAGAGGGCGCTGCGTGTAATGCGTTCGGAAGACCATGAGGCGAAGACCGAATTATTGCGCTGGTTTGAATTCGCGGAGGGAGATAATTTTGACCGATACAGCTCACATCTATATAGCCAGTCTGATCTTTCTGCTTTAAAGGTCTCCACTGTACCTGCGGTATATTCTGATTCGTCACCGATTGTCGATGGCAGGGAAGTCCTGCAGGCTTGTTTTGATGCTGCGTTAAAACGTGATCCGTTGGTTCTTGCGTTCGGAGAGGACGTTGGAAAGATTGGCGATGTGAATCAGGGGTTTGCGGGCCTACAGGCAAAGTACGGCGAGCTTCGGGTGACCGATACCGGCATCCGTGAATGTACAATCATTGGTCAGGGGATAGGCCTGGCGTTACGTGGCCTCCGTCCGATTGCCGAGATTCAATACCTGGATTATTTTATATATGCACTGCCCACGTTATCCGACGACCTTGCTTGTCTGCAATATCGTACGAAAGGAGGGCAGAAGGCGCCGTTGATTATCCGGACTCGCGGACATCGTCTTGAGGGCGTATGGCATGCGGGTTCACAGATGGGTATGTTGCTTCATAGCCTGAGGGGTATCTTCATTCTTACTCCGAGGAATATGACACAGGCTGCAGGGTTTTACAATACCATGCTTAAGAGCGATGATCCTGCAGTGATCATCGAGTGCCTCAATGGTTACCGTCTGAAAGAACGGATTCCTGATAACATCAGTGAGTATTCTGTGCCACTTGGCGTACCAGAAGTACTCCGTGAAGGATCAGATATCACGATAGTAACTTATGGCTCCATGTGCCGTGTTGTAATGGAGGCAGTCGAAGACCTTGAGAAGGAAGCCGGTATTTCATGTGAAGTTATTGACGTGCAGACGTTGCTTCCGTTTGATATCAATCATACGATAGCTCAATCAGTCCGGAAGACGAATCGTGTCGTATTTGCTGACGAGGATGTTCCGGGAGGAGCGACTTCTTATATGATGCAGCAGGTGCTGGAAATTCAGAATGCATACCAGTATCTGGATTCAAAGCCTGTGACAATTACAGCGAAGGAACATCGGCCCGCCTATGCGTCAGACGGAGATTACTTTTCTAAGCCAAATGCAGAGAATGTGTTTGAAGTGATCTATCAATCTGTGGCAGAAGCTGATCCTGATCGGTTTCCTCCGCTTTACAGCTGATATCTTATTTGGTGATATCGCGAAGGTAGAACTGCGTTGATACAGTGTCGCTCTTATGTCCTGCGCGATCGAAGACCACAAATTTCATTTGCCACTCTGTGGTTGGATCACCCATTACGGCTTGAAAACCGAAAGAGCTCATCGTATAGCGGATGGTTCCGCTGAGTGGACGAGGCTCGTCTGCTAAGGTGGTGAACCTTCCATCGAAGGTTTGGCAATCAGGCCAGGTGTATTTCACGAAACGATCGTCGACGCGTCTGAAGAATACTACGTGGAGATTCTTATTGTAAGGGTTATTCTCTACAAGGAATCGCCCACTCACAAGCCAGTAATTACCCTGGTCTGTTGCAGTATAGGTGTTGTCAAATACCCACTGGTCTGCATCTTCGATATATACCTGGAGGTCTTTATAATTGTCGCAGTTGTCGGGCTTAGAAGGTTGGTCACCATACCTGGCAAGCTTTCCTGTTGCGTCGTCAGGAATATCAAGAAACGCGAACTGACTTGGCCCTGGAGCATAAACATTTCGGACAGACGTGGTAATGGAAGTTCCGTCAGTCAGAAACAGATCATATTCATGGAAGGGTTCATTTCTGAATTCAGCGCCAAGGCCAAGGTCGCCGTCTCCATCTTCAAAATCTAATTCTACGACTATTGAGTCTTGTCTATCAGGGGTAGGGGCGAGCCCGAAATAAATATCCTTAAACTTGATCTTTGGAGTACTTGGGAACTCCGGTGATTCGAAGCAACTGGCAAACAGAAGCGAAATTGTGAACAGTAATAAGGCCTTTGTCGGTTTCATTTTAACTTTGAACGTTGTCAAGATAGATAAACACTTGAATAGTTTCAGCAGTTTCGCGTCTAAATTACACCAGGTTAACGAAGAGTCGTTCACTGATATTGCATTGAATCTGTTTCGTTATCAGGCAGAAGCGAATCAGATCTATAAATCTTTTCTCAACCATTTGAACGTTGATGTCGGGGCCGTCACGACGCTTACAGGGATACCCTTTCTCCCTATATCTTTCTTTAAAAGACATGCCATTCAATCAGAAAGTTGGAACCCGGAGGTTATTTATACCTCCAGTGGAACGACCGGTTCGGTGACGAGCAGACACATGGTGAGGTCTGTAGACCTTTATCATAACCATGCTGTGAGATGTTTTGAGGGGATGTATGGTAGCCTGCGGAATTTTCACATTCTGGCGCTTCTGCCCTCGTATCTGGAGCGCTCCGGGTCGTCGCTGATCAGTATGGTGAGTCATTTCATTGAAAAAAGCGGATCTGCGGATGCGGGTTTCTATCTAAACGACATCGCGGCCCTCCGCACGAAAATTGAACATCTCCGCAACTCCGGAAGACAAATTCTCCTTTGGGGCGTCACGTTTGCATTACTTGACCTTGCTGATCAGCATCCTTCGGATCTCAGCGATGTGATGATCATGGAAACCGGCGGTATGAAGGGGAGGGGCAAGGAGATCACCCGAGCCGAGTTTTACGGCGTCCTCCGCGAGAAGCTCAATTGTCGCAGGATTTATTCAGAATATGGCATGACGGAGCTAATGTCACAGGCGTACACAGCAGGTGAGCCGGTCTTTCGCCCTCCGGCTTCTATGAAGGTAATTGGACGGGATATGAGCGACCCCATGCACAAAGGTCTTGTGGGGGAGACGGCAGGTTTGAATATTATCGATCTCGCCAATATTCATTCCGTGGCCTTTTTAGAGACCGAAGATCTTGGTCGGGTCTACGAGGATGGGACATTCGAGATCCTGGGTCGGATGGACAACTCCGACGTTCGTGGCTGCAATCTGCTCCTTTAAGTACTATTTTGTTGATTTATCCGGAATTGCGGAGGCTGCCGGCATTTGATTTATAAGGAAAGAATTATATTTTTGTTTTTAACCAAAGCCTTCACGATGAAAAAATTTATCGCATTCGTCGCCTTAGCCGCACTGATTTCAGCTTGCAGTCAGTATACCTGTCCTACTTACTCGAAGAAAGAAGCTCCTAAGGGCAATGCCGAGCAGAAGATCTAGTCTTCTGTAAGTCAGCTTTATAGATATTTCACTACGTCGTCAGCAGAGATCTCGTCTGCGCTCATTATCACAAGACGTTCTACCACATTTCTCAACTCCCTGATATTTCCGGTCCAGTTGTGCTTCTGGAGCGCTTTCAGGGCATCTTCGTGAATTTGTTTTTTCCGGGATCCGTGCTCCTCCGCAATGTCCTCAAGAAATTTTTCAACGAGGAGGGGTATATCTTCAGTCCGGTCGTTTAGGGCTGGTACTTTTATTACGATCACACTAAGGCGATGGTAGAGATCTTCCCTGAAATGATTTTCTTCGATCTCCTTTCTAAGATTCTTGTTCGTCGCGGCCACTACCCTTACGTTCACGGTAATTTCCTTGTCTCCGCCAACCCGGGTGATCTTGTTCTCCTGCAATGCTCTTAACACTTTCGCCTGAGCGCTCAAACTCATATCTCCAATCTCGTCCAGGAACAAAGTGCCTCCTTCAGCTAACTCGAATTTTCCGATGCGTTGTTTAATGGCAGATGTAAATGATCCCTTCTCATGACCAAACAATTCGCTTTCGATCAGCTCGGAAGGAATCGCAGCACAATTGACTTCCACAAGGGGACCATTTGATCGTTTACTCTGTTCATGCAGCCATCGCGCGACGAGTTCTTTCCCCGATCCATTAGGGCCTGTTACCAGCACTCTTGCATCAGTGGGCGCCACTTTTCCAATCATCTCCTTGACGCTGGTGATCGAGGGCGATTCGCCAACCATCTCGAACTTGCGGGAGATTTTCTTCTTCAGATTCCGTGTCTCCTTTACAAGGGTTGTCTTGTCAAGGGCGTTACGAAGGGTAATTTCAAGACGACCGAGATCGAATGGTTTCTGTAAAAAGTCGAACGCACCTTTTTTCACTGCCTCTACTGCGACGTCGATGGTGCCGTGAGCAGAGATAATAATAAAGTTGGTGGGTAGGCCAGCTTCTTTGGCTTTTTCAAGCACCTCCATGCCATCCATCTTCGGCATCTTAATATCACAGAGACACAGGTCGAAGGATCCTTGTTCGAGCTTCCGGATTCCTTCTTCACCATCGGCTGCCTCTTCGACATCGTGTTCCTTCTCTTCAAGGATCTCTTTCAGTATGGCGCGGATTTTCTTATCGTCTTCTATGATCAGAATCTTTGACATGATATTCAGTTTACGCTAAAAATAATTAAACCTGTCAGCTTTGAAAACTGACAGGTTTAAAATGCAGGATTATAAGCCGGGTTCTGTTCTCCGAAGGAGCCTTCATCATTTATCTGGTCGCAGCTTCACAGCTACGATCAAGCAGTCTACCCACCCCGATGTATGAGCGAGCAACTCACCGTGACGAATCACGATCGGGGCCTATTTGACCTTTCAGCGCGTAAGGTTTACCATGCAACAGATGTCGCCATCTGCCCGGTGAGCTCTTACCTCACCTTTTCACCTTTTCCTCTCTGAAAACAGAGAGGTAGTTTGTTTTCTGTGGCACTGTCTGTAACTCCGGCGAACCGGAGCCCCTTCCCGTTAGGAAGTACGCCGCTCTGTGCTGCCCGGACTTTCCTCCCCCGTTTTCACGAAGGCGATGAAGCGTCCTGCATCCGTAAAGTTATGAAGTAAAAAAGGATAATAGGCGATCGAACCATGAAATCAAGCAATCGAAATCAAGCAATCTTGGAATCATGGAATCACGGTCAATGGATGTCTTTTCCAGTGATCTTGTTTTCGTAATGATCAGCGAGCTGAGCAACTTCCTGCAACATTTCCTTAAGTTGATCTTCATTCGCGGTCGAGGTAAGACAGGAGGCTTCAACTTTCAGAAATCCATCTTCCAGCACGAACTTACTGTAATCGAAATTACCGTTTTGTTTCATGAGGTCTTCGAGATTGATGTCATACTCCTTTTGGAACTGACAAACCTTCGAGCTGAAGATAGCCTGATCTCTTCCCGATACCGGGCTTTTCTGGCGCATGGCGAGCACGGTTTGAAAGCGACTGTCATTTAGTGGAACTACGATCACAGATTTGGTGTGGTCGTAGTCAGTGAACTGCCCGCCAATTTGCTCCGCGTACTGTTGTACGTAATTCATGATATCCATATAAGGGGTGGTTTAATCCTCGGAAGGTATTAATTTTCACGCGATTACGGAAGCGTATTGCCGCTTAAGTTAAAAGTAGAGCGGGCGAAATCTCACATCGCCCCTGGAAAATTCAACAGCGGGAGCCGGTATCTTAATCATGTCGACAAAGAACAGGAAGGTTCTCACAACCTTTGAGCGGGTCCGGATGGCGCTCGCGTCAAAGTCGAGGGAGAGATAATACTGGCGATAAGGCGTACGGAGACCCTGTGGTGGATGTTGTTCATCCCTGGCGTATACCATTCCCTCCGCGCCATAGCCTATCGCAAGGTTCAGCCACCGTGGGAATTTAATGAATTTGTCCATGTCTACGGATAGCCAGTACGTTTGGCCATTGTAATCTTTAATGAGCCGCTCCGCGCCGCTACCCAGTAGTTCCGGCCGCATAGAGGCAAATTTTGTGTGATGATAGGAAAACTTTGGCTTGAGACGGATCTCGTTCCAAAGACGCTTCTGACCGACGTAAAGGAGAGGGCCCGCTGCATCAGCGACAAGATCTCCAACGGATGCGCCATACGCGTCGGAGAATCCATCGAAGACTTCAATAGGAACGAGTACCGCGAACCCCAGAATGGCGCCAGTGACATCAGCCTTTGATTCGGGAACACCGTAATATTGTAAACCGCGTGAGAATCCTGCGCTGAGGTGAAAAGATGAATAGAGATGACCGATCTTATCGACCTGCTTCCATTCTGCATTATCGTTAAAGAATCGGAAGGACTGCCGGTCAGAGTTTTTATACCAGATGTGATTAAGCCCGGTAAGGGCACCGCCGTAGACCACACCGGATGTAATCGCTGCTGTGGTGAGTTGTTTTTTCCGAATGGGAGAGTGAAGAGAATCTGTTCCTGACTGGCAAAGTGCCGTGAACGGGAATACCGCCAGGATCAACAGCCTAATCGCGCAAATCATTTTCTTTCAGGGCTTCCTTTTTTGCATCGGCTTTCGGCTCTTCGGACGATTCTGCCGGTGAAGGCGTTTCTTTTTTCCGGCGGTTTCTGCGGGATTGCCAGATCTCCCGTACTTCGTTGAAGCTTTGTGTATGGATAAGACTTGCTCCAGTCGTCATTGCGTTCTGACTGCTTACCGAACTGAGTATAGGGTTCACGTTGGTTCTGCTGAACATCTTCACCCGGAGTTTTCCGTCTGCCGTTAGCATGTAATCTACGGTCCAGTCTCCGGCGATCGTCGAAGGGTTAGCCTGTCTGTTCACATTGTTATTGTTGACATTGTTGTAGGTCCCATCTCCTGTAAGACGAAGCCTTCCATTGAAAAAGGTGTATGATGCTCTTAGTTGAAATGTGTTGAACGCGTCCTCGTCCATGATACCAAGGTCGACATCTATTTCGAGGTTCTGGTCCACCTGGCTCATCCAATAGCTCAGCTGGTTCGACAATAACTCGCTTACACTATTCACCAG
>JAEYXN010000182.1 GCA_023431285.1 Bacteroidota bacterium | reverse complement strand
GGCTGGATCTGTATATGGATTCGCCATCGAACTAATTTGCGACAAACTCGAGAAAACGCTTCACCATTTTGTCGCCTTCATCCACAGATACGGGCTTCACCAGGTATTCAACAGCGCCGAAATTGATACACTTCCTTTTCTCGTGCTCATTGTCGGATGTTGAGTAAATAATTACAGGAATCTCGCTGAAACGGGAATGTTGCTTCAGTTCGAACAGCGTTTGGGTCCCGTTGAGAATAGGCATGTTAAGATCCAGAACGATCAGCTTCGGCAAATCCTCGCCCTGGGGAAGTTGCTCAAGATAGTCCAAAACTTTCCTCCCGTTCCTCTCAAACGCAACCACATCCTTGACACCATTATCACTGAAGTATTCCTCCAGAATAAATTGGTCCTCGTGGTCATCTTCTCCAATCAATATCTTGCAGCTCATATCAATGTCCATATCAGTCTGAAACAGTTTCAAGTTCAGCTTCCTTTACCGGAAACCGAACTTCAAAAATCGAATATTCATTTTTGCGCGAGTGCGCCGAGATCGTCCCACCATGCAGTTCCGCGATCTTCTTGCAGATCGACAAACCAATGCCGGTTCCCGGAAATTCATCACGACTGTGAAGCCGCTCGAAAAGCCCGAAGATCTTCTCATTATGTTCCGGATCAAATCCAATACCATTGTCCTTGACAGCAACCACCCAATCATTATGATCCCGCTGAGCGGTGACAGAAATCTCCGGCGGTACGTCCGACTTCGAATATTTGAGAGAGTTTGAAACCAGGTTTATAAACAGCTGTCGCAGACGAAGGCGGTTACCTGTCAACACCGGAAGACTCCCAACTTGTATCGTGGCGTTTTTCTCGCGAATAATCATGTCAAGGTCCCGGACAACTTCATCCATCACGCCCTGCAGTGCCACGTTTTCCATAGCGAGTTTTTGCTTGTGGAGTTGCGAATAGGAAAGTAAATCCTGGATCAGCTCCCTCATACGCGCGGCGGCATGAGTCATGTTGTTCAGAATGGTGACACCATTGCCATCAATAGTTGCACTGTATTTTTTCTTCAGGAGATCTGAATAGAAGAACAGCTTTCTCAAAGGCTCCTGAAGATCATGGGAAGCAAGATGGGCAAACTGTTCGAGCTCATAATTGCTTCTGTTAAGCTCGATGACCTTCCGTTCCAGTTCATCCTGGTAACGGAACAGCTCCAGCTGCATGTCCTTCAATTCCTTGTTATCCTTCAATGTTTGTTCGACAAGCTTCTGCGCGTTTATATCTACAAGAAAACCGATCCACCCCACAAACACCTCCTTTTCATTCTTCACCGGAGTGATGGATATCATATGCCACAAATAATTACCGGAAGACCGTTGCTTTATACGGTACTGCCCATGAAAGGGAACTTGTCGAACAACGCAGTTGCTCAATTCCTTGCTGAATACGCCGTACTCTGATTCATGAATCGAGGATTGCCATGCCGGCCCCACCAACTCTTTGGGAGGTGTGGTGAGAAAATCCTGCAGCCATCGGTTAGTAAAACTAATTTGGTTCCTGTTATTGGCAGAAAACATCATCAACGGAAGGGTATCGGAAAGTGCCTTGTGTTCAGATTCCGATTCTTTTACTTTCTCTGCAAGATCCTGCAGCATTTGATTCTTCCGCCGGAGTTCGTCATATGGTGACAGGGGTAGCTCTTTTTCGAAGTAATCTCTGAACGAATCTATTTTAGCTTCGGAAATTGTTCCGCTGAAGCTGATGGGATATCGTAATACGATCTGGCAATCTTTTCCTTGCGAAACAATCTTCACATCGTCGACGAGTCGCTTCGCATACATCAACGCGTCGTTACCTCGTTGGCCAAGCGCGGCACATTTTACCGATGCACCTATGAATTTTCGACCCCCTGAAGTATCAATTCCTATAGTCAATGACGAATTACGCGAGACATCCACGGCACAACGGGCAATCTCCGAGATCGCGGTTGCCAGCGTAGTCTGAGTAACAAGGGAACACCCGCAAAGCTCACCAACCTTCATCGCCCGCTTATGCGCGAGGATAATATCCATTTCATTCTCCAGCTTGACCGTGACGATTTCCTTCATCTTTCTAACATTACTTTACCCACGAGGACAGATGAGTCATCGTTCCCACGGGTGTGATCTTTATACAAGGCCGCAGCCAGTATCAGATGATCGAACTTCAGAAGTGACGGATACTTTGTTAGTTCCCAACGCGTCCGCAGTCCATCCGAACACATCACTAGTTGCTGATTTTTTTCGGCTTCCACTACGGTTTCATTCAGAGAATTAGGAATATTCAATCCTATAATACCGTTATAAGAAAGATAATGCTTGAACATCATACCTCCATAAACACGCGTGATCACGTTGCCGACGCCACAAAATCTCCATTGACGATTTGCCATGTCCAGCACAGCTATTGTGCCAACGAGGCCCCGTGTTTTTTTCACTTTCTGATGTATGGTCCGGATTATCTCCACTGGTTCTTCCTCCTGACAGAGTTGAAACTCCTCACTTGCCTTCCTCACAGCATCAAACGCATGCTCTCCATGGCCAAGGCCATCAGCAAAAAGAATAGTAATTCTATTTGCTTTTCTCTTCATCGACCACCCGTCCCCGCACAAAATTTCCTTGGGCTTTGGAACAAGCAAAGTGCGGATATCCAGTCCGTTGACTAACCGACGCTCTTCGCCCGCCACGGACTTTACGACCACATAACAGATCGTTCCCCACTTCGGAAGCGAATAGATCTGCGCAAACGCCGCGAGTCGCATGATCGCTCCCAGTCCCTGACCCAGGGTGTTTGTCGTGGAGACGCCATCCTTCATCATTCTGGGAACATCCGCCATTCCCGGCCCATTGTCAATAGACAAAATCTCCAGTACAGGGGCATCCTCGCTTCCTCCAAAACGGAACAATAACTGGCCGTTGCCAGCGTGCTTGATCAGATTCGAACAGAGTTCCGCCACTATAATATCAATCTCCGCCACTCGCGCACGTGAGAAATTCTTCTGCGTCGCCTGACTGTGGATCTCGCGTTTTACAAAAGCTACATAACTCCTGTCATCTATGCTGTGGCGCGTGAAGTGATTAACCATTCTTCCACTTAACCACGGTCACCGTAGTCCCCTTACCTTTCTCGGATTTTACATCGAACTCACTCACCAACCGTTTCGCTCCGGGAAGGCCAAGACCAAGACTTTTCCCGGTCGAATAACCATCCTTCATCGCCAGGTCTATATTCGCAATACCTGGGCCTTTATCTTCGAACACCAATCGGATTCCATTCTCTCTTCCCTTACTCACTACCTCGATGACGACCTTTCCTCCATTGGCATATTTGAGCATGTTTCTCACCAACTCACTGGCTGCCGTAATAATCTTCGTCTGATTCACCAGACTCATGCCGATTTTGACGGCATATTCCTTCAGGCGGTTCCGGAACGGGATTACATCCTGCTCTCTGACAATCGTCATCACGTCCCTATTCAGAGTAATCATCGTCTTCCATCTCTCCTTCCTTGGCCGCGATTCTTTTGTTCAATAGTTCCATTCCTCTTTCAACTGACAATGCGCTATAAACGCCATTCAAGGGCAACCCCAGCTCTACAAGCGTGATTGCCACGGCAGGTTGCATTCCAACCACTACGGTCTCGGCATCCATGATTTTTGACATCGTGGCAATATTGCCTAAGATCCTTCCCATAAAGGAATCTATGATGCTCACTGCCGATATATCAATAAGAACTCCCGCTGCTCCCGTCTTCTTCACCATGTGAATAAGGTCCGTTTCCAGGGCCTCTGCAAGTCTGTCATACAAGTCCACCTGGATTGTGACCAGAAGAAACTTGCCCATTTTCAGGATGGGTATTTTTTCCATGTGTAAACTATTCGATTGTTGATTGAGCCTGATGCCTTTGTTTTTTCACAACCTGCAGCTGAAGAAGATTGAACGCAGCTTTCAGTGCGCTGGCTAATGTCGATTTAGTGGTGATTTGAGAAAGATCGATTCCAAGATGAACTACGGTTTGCGCGATCTCCGGGCGGATACCACTGATGATGCACTCGGCACCCATGAGTCGGGTGGCACTAACCGTTTTGATAAGATGCTGGGCAACCAATGAATCCACTGCGGGAACTCCGGAGATATCGAGAATCGCAATGTTACTTCCGCTCTCAACTATTTCCTGTAAAAGGTTCTCCATCACAATCTGTGTCCTGGCACTGTCCAGTGTACCAATAATCGGCAAAGCAAGGATGCCATCCCATACACGTATGACTGGAGTAGAAATTTCAGAAATCTCATCCGTCTGGCGTAGAATCACTTCTTCTCTTCCTTTGATAAATGTCTCAAAAGTAGTTACCCCAAAACTGTCAATGATTTTTGTGATCTTGAGTGTCTGTAGATATAACTCCTGTGGATCTTTGATATCCTGTTGCAAAAGCCCCAGCAAAGCGTCTTTGAGACTGAAGATGTAAGCTCCCGTCTCACGAGGAGTATACCCTTGTCTCGCGCGCGAAATCGAAATTCCGGAAAGAATATCAACTACATTATCGAAACTCGAATCAAACGGAGCGTCGATGTTATTGTCATTAAGGCTGTCAACCAATGCATTTACAAGTTCCTCTGACTGACCACGAAGTTCTTCATTGCTCATGAGGTCTTCGCGTAAAGAGTCATCGGATAACTGGAGTTTCATCCAATTTTCAAGTATCTGCTTTCTTCTTTTTTGAAAAATTTTAACGGCTTCGTTTTTCATTACGGAGTTGAATTTTTAGAAATATGAGCTTTTACGAATTCCTGGCGGGCTTAAGAAAAATCTGGGAAAGAACCTTAAGTCAACTCTCATAAATTAGAGTGATTTTATGGAGATATTAAAGTGAATTGAGAGAGATTTTATGAAATAATTGATCAAGCACTGGAGAAAATCTGATGCCAATATCAAAAACCCCATCCTGGGGATATTTTAATGAAAGCAAGTGTCCCACTAT
>JAEYXN010000030.1 GCA_023431285.1 Bacteroidota bacterium | reverse complement strand
ACGAAGCTTTAGCGAAGTGGGCAGGAACGAAATTTTTACTTTCGTCGTAAACTCTCCCGTGAACGTCCTGTACTTCCTTGATCCTTCAATCTGGTCGTCACCGGCATTGGTGATGCTGTTTGCATTGTCGCTTTTCGCGGTTGTCTTCCTGCGATACCTGATCGTTTCCGCAGGGTATCATCATCTTCTTAAAAAGACATTGAGGTTGAAGTCGCGTTCATTCCTTCGCGCAGCTTCATCGCAGCAGAAGAAAGAAATCCGGTGGGCATTGGTATCCACCCTTGTGTTCACTGTACTCGGGTCATTCTGTCTGTGGCTATATCATATGGGCTACACGCGCATTTACGAGGACTTCAGTGAATATTCTGTGGGATACTTCATCTTCACCATTGTGTTCCTCCTGGTAGGTTACGAAACTTATTACTACTGGCTTCATCGCTGGATGCATCATCCACGCGTATTCCGACTGGTGCATAAGGTTCATCACGACAGCATTCACACATCAGTGTTTACTTCGTTCTCGTTTCACCCGCTGGAGGCAGTACTGCAGTTTATCTTTCTTCCGATAGTCGTCGTAATCATTCCGATCCACTACTATGCACTTGGGATTGTCCTTACGCTGTGGACCATCTCAGCAGTGATCAATCATGCTTCCATTGAAATCTTTCCAAGAAACTTTAATCGACACAGAATAGGAAAGTGGCTCATCGGCGCAACACATCACGATCTGCATCATAAGGAATTCAGATCGAACTTCGGACTGTACTTTACCTTCTGGGATAAATGGATGAAAACCGAGAGTCCGAATTATGACTCGCGCTTTGATGAGATCACAGGGCCGGGGGCGCGATGGCGCGAGGCGCCCCGTAGCAGGTAGCAGGTAGCAGGGCCGGTCGGCCGGTCGGCCAGGCAGCCGGTCGGCCAGTTAGTTGGGTATGCAACTTGGAATGATTGTACTGCTCCTCGAAGAGAGTGTGAGCGTTTATTCCTGAAGAGCAGTGCATTCTATTTTCAAGCATTTCTCCACAACCGGCTGTCCGGCCGACTGGCCGACTGGCTGACTATGCTCGCTCCTGGAAGATGGATGAGTGCGAGTGTCTCAGTGCATGTACTCCAGAAGAATAGTACACTCTAATCTCAGAACTCTCTATGACGGGCAGACTGGCTGCTACGTTTCCGTTTCCGCAATAGGGATAGAAGCGGAAAGCCCGAATGCGGTGGGTATCAGCGATAGCCGGACTTGTAGCGGATAGCCCGGGCCCGTAGGGCATTGCCCAGAGAATTGTTTGCCGGTCGGCCCTGCGGCGAGGGCTCTTGAAAGATGATAGGTGCGAGGTTAGGAGTATTTCCTACAAAAGGGGTTCAGCCGGTCGGCCAGGCGGCCAGGCAGCCGGTTAGTTTGTCTGCAATGTATAATGATTGTACTGCTCGTCGAAGAGAGTGCGACATTCACTCCAGAAGAGCAGTGTATTTTAATCTCAAGCACTCTCAAGAACCGGCTGTCCGGCAGTCCGGCTGACTGGCTGACTATGCTCCCACTCCTCGATGAGAGTGCGAGCAGTGACTCCAGAAGAGCAGCGCATTCTAATCTCAAGAACTCTCTATGACCGGCTGTCCGGCAGTCCGGCCGACTGGCTGACTGGCTAACTGGCTAACTGGCAGTCCGGCCGACTGGCCCACCCTACCCAATCTCAATCACCACATCATCACTCAACGGATGGCCTACACACGTAAGCACATACCCCTCCGCTCTTTCAGATTGTGAAAGTCCCTCCTCTTCGTCAAGCTTTACCTTTCCGGAAAGCGCCTTGCCTCTGCAGGCAGTACACAATCCACTCTGACAAGAATAAGGAAGGTCGTAGCCCTGGTCGAGAGCCGTTTGAAGAATGGTGTTCTGCGGCTCCACCATGATCTTGAATTCCTGACCATCGTAACGAATCGTGACTTCACGAGCTTTCTCTTCCTGTCCTGCGACAGGTTCTTTCTTCGCATCCTTATCGATGGTGCCCTGAACAAAACTTTCCTTGAAGATCTTCGCTGACGGAATGCTTCTCAATGCAAGAAGAGATTCTACATTCTTCATCATTCCTTCGGGTCCGCACATGAGGTAAGTAGTGTCATTCCCCCAGTCTGGAATTCTTTCGAAGAGTCGCGTAAGCATCTCATGGTTCAGCAAACCAGAGTATCCAGTCCAGTTCATCGGCGCATTGTCGAGCACATGAATAACATGAAGTCTTCCTTCGTATGTTGTTTCAAGTTTTTCCAGTGCAGCTTTGAAGATGATGCTTTCTATATCGCGGTTACAATAGATCAGAGAAACAATGCTCAGTGGTTCCTGCGTGAGAATACTCTTGATGATGGACATCATCGGAGTAATTCCCGAACCTCCGGCGAACATGATGAGATGGCGTTTTTTCTTTGTGTCGAACTCAGTGGTAAACTGGCCCATCGGCTCCATGATCTTCACCGATTGCCCTGGCTTCAAATTATCGGCAAGCCAGTTCGACATAAGTCCATTATCCACGCGCTTCACCGTCACGGCCAGGTCACCATCTACGAAAGGAGAAGAGCACAATGAGTACGCTCTCCGCACTTCCTTACCCTGTACATGAACAATAAGCGTAAGAAACTGACCTGCCTTATACTCGATCTTCTCTGATGGATGCTCGAACACGATTGATATCGCGTCACGTGTTTCTTTCACTATCTCCTTCACTTTGAGATCGTAATACCTGGGGCCTGCTTGCGCCGCTTCCTTCTTCCCGGACTTCTTGAAAAAACTAAACATGTTGAATGGTAAGTTTCTCAGGGAGAGGCCGAAATTCTCGTACCACACCTCCCCGTTTGCGCACAAATGTAACAAGAGAACATGAAAAGAGGGCCAGACTAACTTTTTTTTGCCTTATAGCACAAGCAGGTTAATTTTGGACTTTAACAACCAGCAACGTGCAATTAAATCCACTTACGGCCATTTCTCCCATCGATGGTCGCTACTTCGAAGCAGTAAAACCTCTTGCTCCATACTTTTCAGAATACGGCCTGATGAAATATCGCATCCAGGTCGAGATTGAATATCTAATCTCATTGTCGGCGACCTTGCAAGAGCTCGAAGACTTTCCTGTCCATCTGATCGGCGACATCCGCAGGATCTACAGGAACTTCAATGAAGGTCATGCTATGGATATTAAAGAAATTGAAAAGACCACGAACCATGATGTGAAAGCTGTCGAATACTTTATCAAGAAAGAATTTGACCGTCTGCGGCTGGAGCCATTCAAAGAGTTCGTGCATTTTGGTTTGACATCGCAAGACATCAATAATACTGCGATCCCGCTGTTGTTGCGCGAGTTTATGGAGAAGGAATTTTATCCTTTGCTGGATCAGCTCATCGCAAAGCTTAACGGGATGGGTAAGGAATGGAAAGATATTCCAATGCTGGCGTTCACCCACGGGCAGCCTGCCTCTCCTACCCGCCTCGGCAAAGAGATTATGGTCTTTGCTTCCAGGATCGAAAGACAACTTCATCAACTGAAGGCTGTGCCATATTCAGCGAAGTTCGGTGGAGCGACGGGGAACTTTAACGCGCATCATGTTGCGTATCCAAGCGTAGACTGGAACAAGTTCGCTGAAGAATTCTGCACTCACCTGGGATTGACAAGAAGTTACCCTACCACGCAGATTGAACATTACGACAACCTGGCTGCCTTCTTCGATGCGTCGAAACGGATCAATACTATTCTGATTGACTTCAGCAGAGATGTGTGGCAATACGTCTCTATGGAATACTTCAGGCAGAAGATAAAAGAAGGAGAGATCGGGTCGTCGGCAATGCCGCACAAGGTAAATCCTATCGACTTTGAGAATGCGGAAGGAAACCTTGGTTTTGCCAACGCGATATATGAGCATCTCTCTGCGAAGCTGCCGATCTCACGACTACAGCGTGACCTTACCGACTCCACTGTACTTCGTAATATAGGCGTACCGTTAGCTCACACGTACATTGCGATCAATTCTCTTCTGAAAGGAATTAACAAGCTTGAGCTTAATAAAGCAGCGATCGAAAAAGACCTCGGTGACAACTGGGCGGTAGTGGCGGAAGCGATCCAGACTATTCTGCGAAAGAAAGGCTATCAGAATCCTTATGAAGCGTTGAAAGCGCTGACCCGTAAGAATGAGAAGATCACGCAGGAAAGCATCGGTGCCTTTATCGATGAGCTTTCCGTGAAGCCGGAGCTGAAGGCTGAGTTGAAGAAGATCACACCGTTTAACTATACAGGGATCTAGTCCGGAAGGAAAACTTCCGTAGCAGAATATCAAATCTGTTATCCTGCTACGGAAGGTTGTTTATTGATCATTTCCTTTCTTGAGGTCGATCTTTGAGATCGCTGCATCGCGGGAAAGCTTTGCGGCATTAAAGTCACGCAGCACTTCACCTTTTACTGTATACTCCAGCGTTGCCGGAATACCGCACTGAGGACATCTGGTGACACGCACCTGGAATACGAGGCTCTCGTTATCTCCTATACTCTTTACGGTGCGGCCATACTCCAGAATGTTCTCCCGTAATTCCTGCTCGAACTTTGGATAAAGCTCCTTGATCTTTTTGTTGCGCGTCTCCAGGTCGATGTTGTTCAGCCCTACCGTTGGCATCCGGAATCTTCCGTAATCTATTTCAATGGCGCTGAACACCTGCATATAGTAGATCACACCAAACTCTTTGAGGCGCTCATAGTAGATGTTATTTTCTGTAAAGAATGTCTTCGACAGGTCGGCACTGTAAAGCCTGTTAAACATGGTGACAAGCAACTCAAGGTCTGGCTCGGCTTTGTCGACAGTTTCAGTGTTGATAGTCTTGATTTTTCCGAGCATCTCCTCCCGGCTGATCTTTCCCTGGCGGTAGGCAAGCACATCACTCTTAACGGCTTCTACGGAAAGAAGGGTACGTTTTTGCGCATTGTAAAACTGCCCTACCCATGTCTGAGACTGGTTACGGTGATTGGTGACAATAATTCTTTCCGATGGTTGGAGTTGGGTGATCATGTCCGCATAATCCGCGATAAACGTTTTTGCTGCATCAATCACTTTTCCATGATAGGCATTGCGGATGCTGTCAAGATCCATGCGTTTCTTTTCCTTGTTGCGGTCGCGAAGACGGGTTGCATTAGGGTCGTCCATGTCTTCCACTTCCATTTCGTAGTAGACGCCGTTTCTTGAATTGGACTGGTTTCCACCGGAGATGAATACATTATCATTGGCACCGGTGATGCTGAAGACGATCGGTGCTGTGAAGTCGGTGGGAATGGTAAACGTAACTCCGTAGCCCGACTGATAACTTCCTTTTACTTCCAACGGAAAGAATACACGCTGATTTCCGAACTGTTGTTTAATCAGTGTACTGAGCACGTTTTGAGCAACCTCAATATCGCGTCTCATTCGTTCATCATCCTGCTTCTGGGCCGGAAGTAAAGCCGGCGACAGAAGGAAACACATTATCAAAATCTTTTTCATAAGCCCTGCTCTGTTCTGAATGCTAATACTTTGTTTCATTTGGTGCACTTGATACGGTGCTGATAATACTGGTGAGGATTTGCTCCGTTTCATGTTTGAAAGCGGTGTTATTCTGCTCAATGTTGTTCAATCTCATTTGCACAAGCTGAAGATCGTCTCGGCGTTGTTGTTGAAGATATTTTGCGAAGTCGACGAGTAGTCCTTCGAGATACTGCTTTTGTTCTCCGGTGGTAAGCGTGAAATAGTCTTTGACCAGTTTCATGTTATCGGCCTGCAGTGTCGAGACGTATCCTTCAATCTGTTCCTTTGACGCCGTCGACGCCTGACGTACTAACTCGTTCATCTTATCAGAATTCACCACCATGTTTCTGCTGATAGACTCAGCGAGCTTTTGTTGTGATTGCTCCCATGAATTGTGAAGGGCCACATTGTTGGCCTGCAGTGACTCATTTATCATCTTCTGAATATCTGATTCTGCAAGTACCGGAGCTTTGTTGTTTACCGGAGCTGGCGTGCCGCCGAAAGAAAGACGCAATTCGTTGTTGGAGACGCTCAGACTAATCCCTGCGACCTTCGCAACGAGGATCACAATGACAAAGGATGCCGCAATACTGACAATGGTTCTGAAGTAGGGAGCATCCCAGATACCGGACTTTCCTGTTTCACCGAGTACGATCGGTGGAGCGATAACCTCTTTGTCTTCCACCGATCTTAACATCGCCGAAACACCCTTAAGCTTTTCCAGCTCTGCCCGCGCTTCCGGATTCGATGCGAGGTATTGCTCGACTCTTTCTTTCTCTCTTCCTTCCAGCTCATCATACAGATAAGCCATCAACTCCTGTTCATTCGGTTTACAGCTCATATCCCAGTGTATCTTTATTGATGTTCTTCTTTTCCAGTATCTTCTTCAATCCATCCAGACCGTAATACATTCGCGACTTCACCGTGTTCTCGGAGATGTTCAGCGTTTCGGCGATCTCGCGGAACTTGAACCCTTCGAATTCTTTCATGATCACCACTTCACGTTGTTCGACGCTGAGTTGCATGAGGGCATCCTGCAGAATGTCCGACAGCTCTGACTGGTGAAACTGCTTCTCGGGGTTGTCATGCCGCTGTGACGACGATTCCCACCCTGGTGAATCTTCCGCCTCGCGGTTCCACACAACATCAAAGGATAGTGACCTGTTTCCTTTCTTCCTTCTCGCTTCTTCCCGGCAATAGTTCACGGCGATCTTGTACAGCCACGGTTTGAAGCGTGAGATCTCCTGCAGACTCCCCATGTTCTTACACATGGAGATAAAGCATTTCTGGGTCACTTCCATGGCCATGTCGTGATCAAGAAAGAACTTATAGGAGAAATTGTAGATCCGCTTATACCACAGCTGGACGAGCTTTCCCTGCGCATTCTGGTCTCCTTGCTTTGCGCGCTGAATCAGGGCATCCGAATGCATCATGGGTGCATGAAGTAAAGTTTCCGCCATGGAGCCAATTTGAAGGATTTAAGAAAAGGTTAGGTCCGTTTCCTGTTTCTGAGATGAACCGCTCCCGTCAATAGTTTGAACAAATCTAGATTTTTTTCCAAACGTCCCTAATCGGGGGTCTGAGGCGGGAATGTCCATCGGGGGTTATGGTGATTCAGTTTATATTTGCCGCCTTATGAAGAAGATTATCTCGCTGCTTATTCGGTTCGTACCACGGAAATACCTTCAACGGCTGGGGAGCTGGGGGATCCGGATTGTGGGCCTCTTTTACCGGGGCAACGGTGTGGAGTGCCCCGTATGCAAATCAAGGTTTCGGATCTTTCTTCCTTATGGCCGCATAAATTCAAGACCGAATGCGCTTTGTCCCAATTGTCTCTCGCTGGAGCGCCACCGGCTGATGTGGATCTACCTGGAGCAGAAATCGTCTTTCTTCACAGAGAAACTTCGTATACTTCACATAGCCCCTGAAGCTTGTTTCATCCAAAGGTTTGAAGCCCTCCATGGCGAGGGGTATATCACCGCCGACATCGAGTCGCCGCTCGCGAAAGTGAAAATGGATATCCATGCAATACCATTCAATGAGAACTCTTTCGATATAGTTCTTTGTAATCACGTGCTGGAACATGTCCGCGACGACATCCATGCCATGAGTGAAATAAACCGTGTGCTTCGGCCCAACGGGTTTGCTATCCTTCAGGTGCCATTCTTTAACCCTGTAGGGGACACTACCTTTGAAGACAATTCCATTACTGATCCCCGTGAACGGGAACGTATTTTCGGACAGGATGATCACGTGCGGAAGTATGGAACAGATTACCCGAAGAGAATTAATGCTTCAGGGCTTCGCGCTGTTGAAGATGATTTTGTGAATACCTTAACTGATGATTTTCGCAAGAGACACGGTCTTGTGAAGGGCGAGATTATTTATAGGGGGAACAAACCGGCACCCGCAAACTAAAAAAGAGAGCCATTCGTGACTCTCTCTTTGATAATGCATTTCGCCCGGAATTTATCCCAGCTTATCGAGTACATCCATTACTTCACGAACTGCCTTGCGGCTGGATTCGAGAAGCGCTTTCTCTTCAGCATTGAGATCAAGTTCGATGATTCTCTCAATACCATTCTTACCAAGAACAACAGGCACACCCAGGTAACAATCTTTGATGCCGTACTCGCCTTCAAGTTTCGCGCACACAGGGAATACACGACGCTGATCTTTAACGATGGCCTCAACCATTTGTGCAGCAGCCGATCCGGGTGCATACCACGCAGAAGTGCCCATCAGCTTCACCAGTTCACCACCGCCGACTTTTGTTCTTTCCAGGATCGCATTAAGCTTGTCCTTGTCGATGAGCTCCGTTACAGGAATACCAGCAACCGTAGTGTAGCGTGGGAGTGGTACCATTGTATCACCGTGACCGCCAAGAAGGACTGCCTGGATATCTTTCGGAGATACGTTCAACGCTTCAGCAAGGAACGCGCGATAACGTGCGGTATCAAGAATACCGGCCATCCCCATCAGTCTGGTACGCGGGAATTTGGAAGTGATGTGCGCCTGATAAGTCATTACATCCAGAGGGTTTGATACCACGATGATGATCGAATCAGGAGAATACTTAACGATATTTTCAGTTACTGATTTTACGATGCCGGCGTTCGTTCCGATAAGGTCATCACGGCTCATCCCCGGTTTTCTGGGCAAACCTGAAGTAATGACAACCACATCAGAACCGGCAGTCCTGGCGTAGTCATTGGTAGCTCCTACAGTACGGGTATCGTAAAGATCGATCGGAGCCTTCTGCCAGATGTCGAGTGACTTTCCTTCAGCAAGGCCTTCCTTGATATCAACCAGTACGACTTCATTGCTCACTTCGCGATATGCGAGCACGTCCGCACAGGTGGCGCCCACATTACCGGCACCGACAACAGTAATTTTCATAGAAGTATTTGTTTAAAATTTGAATAACTATTTGAAAGAATGATGTCCAGACTTGCCGAGGCTATTTTAAATCCCTTTAGTATCGAATTGATTGTCAGCACTTTTTGATTTAGAGAACAAAGGCAAAACCTGAAAATCGGCCGTGAATTTAAGTATAGGATCCTATTTTCGAAATAATCTTCATTTCAAATCACCTGAGTTTCGTCACCCTCCCCCGATAACACCCGCAATACCAAAACACGCCGGGTCGAAGCTGTCACCTTCACTGATTCACTAACCCGCACACCCACCACCCAGATGATCTCACCCCCGGATTCAATCACAGACATGTCTGACTTTGCAAACCTGTCAACCTTTTTGTCAATGAAAAAGTCGGAAAGCTTCTTATGAGCGGTCATCCCCAGTGGAATGAACCGGTCTCCACTCCGCCATTCGCGCCACACCAGGGGGAATGAGAGCTTGTCCAGGTCGAAGAATGCCAAAGCAGGATCCTTTTCGATAATGACCTCCCCCACTGGTAAGTCCTTCAACTCAAGTTGCACCCCATTGCGTACCGCCGTATGATCACGGAGGTTTAGCTCAATAGTTTCTCCGGCCTTATGCTTTGTCTCCGCGAGAATCAACGATTCACGGTCCACCAATAACTCATGTGATCGTGATGAAAAGACTTTTCCGACCTGGGAAGTCTGCACGATCTTCCGGCATTCTTCGAAGGCAAAACCAGACCGTTTCAGGATCTCCCAGAGGACAAGGGCCGGAGTCTGGTGTTCCATTAGTAGTTTCCGGTCAATACTCGTCTGACCATTCACTATTGTTACCGCGCGATCGAAGAATTCCTGAAGGGCCGTATCAAGAAGATGTCTCGTCATCGTCAGCCGGGTTATTGTTGATTCAAGCGTGCCATCGAGTCCGGGATTGATTTCCCTTAACAAAGGCATCGCCTTATTACGAATAAGATTTCGGGCATAGTCGCTCTTCAGATTGCTCGAGTCTGTACGAAATGCGATCCTCTTCTCGCTTGCGTATCGCTCGATCTCATCCCTCAACAGAAAGAGCATAGGACGGATAGTGTGTCCGTTGATCATAGGGATGCCGCTCAGTCCATCCATTCCGGTACCCCGTACCAGGTTTAACAGAATGGTCTCAAAAGAATCATTCAGATGATGCGCTGTGGCGATCCAGTTGAACTGTTCGGAACTTCTCAGTTGTTCGAAATATTCATAACGAAGATTCCGCGCGGCCAGCTGCGTTGAAATACCATGCTCCGATGCGTGCGATGCCGTTTCAAAGCTTCGTGCAAAGAAAGGGATGTTCTTCGCGTCGCAGGTTTCCTCCACGAGCCTCTGTTCTTCAGCGGCCTCCTCCGGTCTGAGCTGAAAGTTGCAATGCGCAACCCCTATCGACAGGCCGGCGCTGGTAAAAAGATCGAGCATCACCATTGAATCCACGCCACCACTCACGGCGAGTAAAAAGCGGTCGCCGCGCTGCACTGACGGGATAGTGGACAAATGGTTTAAAAATTGCTGAAGCACGTGCAAAACTACGATTTTATGTAGCTTGCGCCGAATATGGCTCACCCTGTAATACAATCAGCACCACGTCATTCGTTTTCGCGGATTCCATTGAGGATCCTGGCGGTGACACTTGTTGTATGCGCTGGTTTATTCATGGCCGCGCCCGCCGTAGCCCAAAAGAAGGTTCAGCTTGAACGCGCCAACCAACTCCGGGGATCACGCACAGCAGACGGTGAACAATTTCAGAAGCTGCTGGGCGATGTGGTGTTGGTACAGAATCAGACCACCATCTACTGTGATTCTGCCTACTTATACAAGAAGCGGAACTTTGTTGAAGCTTTTGGAAAGGTGCGTATCACTGAAGGTGATTCCGTAACCATTACGGGAGGCCGTCTTGAATATGATGGAAACACGAAAGTCGCCAAGCTCAGAAATAATGTGGTCTTCACGAAGCTTGCAACGGCCACGCTATATACAGAGACGCTCGACTTCGACCGCGTCAGGAACATGGCGTACTACATGAATGGCGGACGCCTCGTAGACAGCATCAACGTTCTGACTAGCCGAAGGGGTTATTACAACTCCACCTCCAACATGGCTTCATTCAAACGGAATGTGAAAGTCACCAACCCTGATTATACCATGACCTCAGACAGTCTTCAATACAGCTCGAAGACCAAGGTCATTTACTTCCGGGCCCGTACAACGGTGGTGAGTAAAGACAGTAGCACGTTCGTGTACAACAGCGGGATCTATGATACCCGGACGAAGAAGTCGGACCTGGAATTGGGTTATGGCGAGTCGGAAGAGTACACTATCACCAGCAAGGATTATCGTCTTGATGATATTAGGAAAATTTATTTGTTGAGGGGTGATGTGGTGATGAAATCAAAGAAAGAGAACCTCTTGATTTATGGTCAGTCTGCGGACTACTTCAAGTCGCAGGGAATTTCAAAAGTTTATAACAACGCGTACCTCGCGAAGGTCACAGATCAGGATACGCTTTTCATTACTGCCGACACACTTGTTTCCATCGAAAGTAATGATCCGGCGAAGAAGAGGTTGCTGGCCTATCACAATGTAAAGATCTTCCGACATGACCTGCAGGGCAAAGCCGACTCGATCGAATACCGGTCTGCAGACTCTGTCATTTATTTCTACAGAGACCCGATCCTCTGGTCGGAGGGTAACCAGATGACTGCCGATTCAATCAGCATGCTCATCAGAAATAAGACTATCGATAAGATTTTTCTTAACGTAAATTCATTTGTAATCTCCCGCGACACGCTGACAAACTTCAATCAGATAAAGGGAAGGAGGATGACAGCGGAATTTGGAAACGGGAATATCAACAGGGTGTTTGTGAAAGGTAATGGAGAGAGCCTTTACTTCGCGCTGGAGGAAAACAAACGTGACTCAACAGACGCGAAGGCGCTGGGAATGAACAAGATTATTTGCAGTGACATTACCATCCGATTCGTGGAGGGCAAGGTTAATAACCTTACTTTCTATAAGCGTCCTGATGCAAACTTTATCCCTCCCCACGAGCTGAAAGATGAAGACAAAGCCCTCCCCGGGTTTGAGTGGCGCATAGATGAAAAGCCTAAGCGAAAAGACGTTGTTAAAACAAGAAAAACACCCGTTTCAGAGGTGCAAAGGCAGTTATGACCTTCTCTGGGTCGTGCTGAACGAAAAAGCTATCCACGTAGTATGAAATTCTAGAAAAAAAGTTTAACTTTTGTGGATCCGAATTTTGTATGCTCAAGACTTGGCTTTTATCAGGCTTCCTATTCGTTGCCCTGGCCGCTTCGGCCCAGAGCTTCGAGATGACGGGCTTGCAGGAAGCGTACAAGGGAGCAATCGGGGAAACCATCAAGGCGCCCCTCCGTTTCAGGAACATCACTGATAAGCCGATTACGCTCGTTGTGAGAAAACTGCAAGAGCAGATCGGTAGCACTCAGAAGAATTTCTTTTGCCCTGATGGCAACTGCCTGGAAGAAAAAGTAACCGACTATGTGATCCGCCTCGAGCCTGGGCAAACGCTTGCCAGCCTTCAGATCGGTCTGGAGGGCGGCCTCGTTCCCGGAGGCAGCTTTGTCCGATATATAGCCTTCAACAAATCAAACCCCGCTCACTTTATCGAATTCGACATGAGCTTTAACGTCGAAGAGAAGTCTGAGAAAGCCAACATTTACGAATCCAGCCGTATTACGATCCGTGACGTCTACCCCAACCCTACTGTGGATCATGCCTTTGTTAACTATAACATCCTCAATGACAGAACGAAGGCTAAGATCAGGGTTCACAACATCCTGGGAAACATCGTCGGCGAGTACGATCTGTCGGTATCTGAAAACCTTCTGCGGATCAAAACAGAAGAGCTCAACGCGGGTATATACTTCTATACACTTTACCTCGACAACGAAAGTGTGATGACTCGGAAGCTCATTGTCAAGAAATAACAAACTTTTCCCCTGAATGCTGCATCTGAACTATGTCCGGTCCAAAATTTTGGGCGGCCGGAAGCGTTTTTTTGATACCATCAGTTATACTATATTTGCGGGCTTATGCGGAAAGGTTCAGCGTTATTATTGTTTTCAGCTCTTATTCTCCTGGCCAGTTCCTGTGGGAATTTCAGGAAGATTGAGAAAAGCTCCGACTGGAGGGTGAAGTACGAGGCCGGTCTGAATTATTACAATAAACAGGATTATTATCGCGCTTCGGTGCTTTTTGAACAGGTGCTGCCTATCGTGCGAGGCCTTCCCGAGGGTGAAAAGGTGCAGTTCTACCTGGCTTACTGCCAGTTCTACGATAAGCTGTATCTGCTGGCGTCCGAGCAGTTCAAGACGTTCTACGAAACATACGGCAGGAGTCAACTGGCAGAGGAAGCCCGTTATATGTATGCGTACTCGCTGTACAAGCAGTCACCAAGCGACAACCTGGACCAGTCCAGCAGCATACAAGCCATGGCTGCAATGCAGGAGTTTTTGAACCGCTATCCGAACAGTAAGTTCAAAGACCAGTCAATTGAGGTCATTTTTACTACTCAGGCAAAGCTGGAAAAGAAAGGGTTCGCGAATGCATACCAGTATTACAAGATGCGCAGCTATAAGGCCGCAATCATAGCGTTGAATAATTTCAGGGATAATTTTCCGGATTCGAAGTATCTTGAGGAAGCGAATTTCCTTGTTGTCGATGCTGAATACAGACTTGCGGAACAGAGTGTGCGTGCAAAACAACTGGAACGCTACAGGGCTGTAGTGGAGCACTACAAAGAATTTGTAGATCGTTACCCTGAGAGTAAATTCCTTAAGGACGCGGAGAAGCTCTACGCGGATAGCCTTGAGAAAATCAATAAGACAAGAAATAACAATTCATAATATGGCAATTCAATCATCTATCATCACACGGGATGTGGAAAAGATCGCGTCACCAACAGGAAACATTTATCATTCTGTTGTGGTCATCTCGAAGCGGGCTCGTCAGATCGCGGTGAACATGAAAGAGGAGTTAAACAACAAGCTGGCAGAATTTGCTACGACTGTTGATAACCTCGAGGAAGTTTTCGAGAACCGGGAACAAATCGAGATTTCACGGTTCTATGAAAGAATGCCCAAACCTACCAACACTGCAACGGATGAGTTCCTTGAAGGAAGTCTTAACTTCCGTATGCGCGGTGAAGGAGAAGTAGATGCCAAGCCTGAAGCATAAACTCTCAATCGTTGCTCATGCTTAGGGGCAAGAAAATACTGGTGGGAGTCACTGGAAGTATCGCTGCATATAAGTCAGCTTTGCTTGTGCGACTTCTTGTTAAATCCGGAGCCGAAGTGAAAGTCGTTATGACTCCTTCGGCTCATGGTTTTATAACCCCCCTTACACTCTCTACCCTCTCGAAGAATCCCGTTCTCACGGAATTTGTTAAAGACGCCAACGGTCAGTGGAACAACCATGTTGAGCTAGGCATGTGGGCGGATGCAGTCATCGTAGCCCCGGCCAGTGCCAATACAATTGCAAAGATAGCCAATGGAATCTGCGACAACCTTCTGCTGGCGGTCTACCTGTCGGCAAGATGCCCTGTCTTCTTTGCCCCCGCCATGGATCTGGATATGCTCCGACATCCATCGACACAACAAAACATTTCAAAACTACTCAGCTACTCGAATATCCAGATAGACCCTAGTGTTGGTGAGCTTGCCAGTGGTTTAAATGGCGCCGGACGAATGGCAGAGCCTGAAGAAATCTTCCAGCAGCTGGATAAATTCTTCGGGACAGAGAAACGTCTTGCGGGAAAGACTGTGCTTGTCACTGCAGGGCCTACATACGAAGCGATTGATCCGGTCCGGTTCATTGGTAATCACTCCAGCGGAAAGATGGGGTTCGCTATCGCTGAAGAACTCGCCAACGAAGGCGCTACTGTAAATCTGGTGACCGGCCCTACCTATCAGCATACGAATCATCCTGGTATCTCCGTTAATCATGTAACGAGTGCAGATCAGATGTTCGCAGTCTGTGCTGATTTGTTTCCAAATACAAATATCACTGTTCTTGCCGCGGCTGTTGCCGATTACAAGCCAGCCTATGTCGCTGAACAGAAGATCAAAAAGAATGGTGAGAGTCTTACGCTGGAGCTGACAAAGACGCCGGATATCGCAGCCACTCTCGGAAAGCGGAAACACAATGGTCAGCTGATCGTCGGGTTTGCCCTTGAAACGGAACAGGAGAAGGATAACGCGTTGAAGAAACTTGAGAATAAGAACTTTGACCTGATCGTACTTAACTCCCTGAAAGATAAGGGAGCCGGATTTGGTCACGATACAAATAAAGTCACGATCATCAACCGTAACCGTGAGGTCAGGGATTTTGATCTGAAGGACAAAAGACAAGTTGCGAGAGATATTGTAAATTCAATCATCAACGAGCTTCATGATTAGGAGACTGTTTTTGTTTTGGTCCATGTCATGTATCGCGATAGTATGCGCGGGACAGGAACTGAACTGCACGGTGAATATCAATTCCGCGCAGGTACAGACTTCCGACCGTGGGATATTCCGTGATATGAAGGTGGCGATTGAACAGTTCATGAATCAGCGCAAGTGGACCAACGATAATTACAAGAATCACGAGAAGATCAACTGTAGTTTGTTGATCACAATCACGAAGATGCCGAACATCGGGAACTTCGAGGCTTCGGTTCAGATCCAGTCTGCAAGGCCTGTCTTCAACACCAATTACACCAGCCTTGTCTTCAATTTTGCGGATCGCGAATGGGAGTTCGACTACATTGAGTCGCAGCCACTGGAGTACAACGACAACAACTATACTTCAAATCTCACCTCACTTCTCGCGGTATATGCTTATTTGATTCTGGGCATCGACTACGATACATTCTCCGAGCTTGGTGGAACCCCCTACTTTCAAAGGGCGCAACAGGTGGTGCAGAACGCCCGCCAGTCGAACCGCCCGGGCTGGGACGGACTTGGATCTCCACGTAACCGCTATTGGATTGTGGAGAACTATAACAACAACCAGATGACGGAGATCCGCAAGGCTTTGTATTCATACCACCGGCTGGGACTTGACACTTATGGGACCGATCCTGAAAAGTCACGAGAGACCATCCTGAAAGGTTTGCGGGAGATTAAGAAGATCCGCGACATCAATCCAAACGCTATCCTTGTTATCAGCTTCTTCGATGCAAAGGGTAAGGAGCTTGCCAATATTTTCTCAGAGGGTGCCCTTCCACCCCGCCGCGAGGCTTATGACATCATCACTTACATTGATCCGTCCAACCGCTCCGCATACGAAAAAATGATCAGATAATGTGCAGCGCTTTTGCTTGCATCCCAACACTTCTTTAGCCAGATTTACTTAAAGCGCTTTTTCATGAGTATCAGACAACACCGGATAGATTCGCGTGAGAAGATCCGATCAAAGATTCCGTATTTGAAGGGGAAGAAGATCACGCTCGTATTGGCAAACAATACTTCCGTATTGGGTGAACTCAAAGAGGTCCTGCCGGATTCAGTGGTACTGATGAATGGGCGCCTTAGAAAGAACGCTTTCTCCTTTAACGATATTCGCGAACTATACTTTGACGAAAACGTGTAATGCTGCAACATCTCACGATAAAGAACTATGCACTGATAAGACACCTGGAGTTGAAGCCGTCTTCAAATCTCAATGTCATCACCGGCGAAACAGGAGCCGGAAAGTCTATTATGCTTGGCGCGATGGGTTTGTTGATGGGGAATCGTGCAGACACAAAGGTACTGTGGGACGAGAACGAGAAGTGCGTGACCGAAGGTGTGTTTCTGATTAAGAATTATAAGCTGAAATCATTCTTCAAAGCTGAGGATCTTGATTATGATGATACCACGGTGATACGTCGCGAGATCAGTCCGGGAGGAAAGTCACGTGCATTCATCAACGACACTCCTGTGACGCTTGAGGTAATGAGGAAGCTTGGAGCTGCATTGATGGATATTCATTCGCAACATGAGACGCTGCAGCTGGGCAATCACAGTTTTCAGCTTTCGCTTATAGATGCGTATGCTGACAACGTTGCGTTGCGCGAACAATACAGCGCCGCATGGAATACTTTTGTACAGAAGAAACGTGATTATGAATCGCTGGTAAGCCAGGCGGACACGCTCCGCCAGGAGGCGGACTATATCAGGTTTCAACTTAACGAATTGGATCAGGCACACCTTAGCGAAGGAGAGCAGGAAGCGCTGGAAGAGGAACTCAAGGTTAAGGAGAACGCAGAGGAAATCAAGACTCGTCTGCGCAGCAGTCTGGAGTTGATGCAGCAATCGGAGTACGCGGTCATGACAGGTTTGCGTGAGATCCGTTCCAATCTGCAGCACATCGCAGAATATTCTGCACAGTATTCTGCGCTTCTGGAACGAATAGAAAGCATTCTCATTGAGCTTGACGATGTATCCGCTGAAGTGGAAAGGGAAGAGGAAAAGGTTGAGTTCGATCCCCGCAGGTTGGATTTCATTCAGGAAAGGTTGAGTACCATTTACAAGCTCCTGAAGAAACACAGAGCCGGGAACCTGAATGAACTTATCTCTCTGCAGGAGGGGCTGCGCGAAAAGAATGCTGTCACCGGGAACCTCGATGATGCGTTGGCGTCAGCGAAGAAGGAATTCGATGAAGCACGCAAAGAAGTAGAAGCCGTTGCAAAGAAGCTTAGTGAGACCAGGAAGAAAGCACTTCAGCCGTTGACAAAACAGCTTGTGCGTCTTTTACAGGAGTTGGGAATTCCTGAGGCGTCGATGCAGATTGAATGTACTCCAACAGAGCCTGGCCCTGCGGGCGCAGACAAGATTGAGATTCTCTTCAGCGCCAATAAAGGGTTACCAGCGAGACCTCTGGCACAGGTTGCTTCCGGCGGAGAGTTTTCGCGCGTAATGTTCTGCATTAAATACATCATGACGGAAAGAACGTCTATGCCAACGCTGGTGCTTGATGAAATCGACACCGGGATCTCTGGTGAGGTCGCTATCAAGCTTGGGAACATGATGAAGGAAATGTCGCGGAAGCACCAGGTGATCTCGATCAGTCACCTTCCGCAGATCGCTGCAAAGGGTGATGCGCATTACTTTGTTTATAAAGATAACTCGGACAAGAAGACGGTTACATCCATCCGACTTCTGGAGGAGAGCGATCGCGTCAAAGAGATTGCCACAATGATCGGCGGAGCAAATCCTTCGAAGGTGGCATTGCAAAATGCGCAGGAACTACTTACTCATTGAGGGATCTACTCACATCATCAGTACCAGAATGGAATTGATCTTATGGGATGGACTTTTTATCCGGCTTGTTCCGGCAGCGATATCTTGAACTTCTTCCCTCTCTTACGGAATTTCTTGGAACCGACCACACTGGAAATGTTTATTGCTCCATAGATGTGAGGATATTCGCCTCCCCGGGTAGCCTCTTCATATACAAGTTCGGCCTCAAGACGGGAGGTATCGATAAAGATGACCAGTATATCATCGCGGTCTGCGAAATAGAAGTTAGCGGTTTCTTCAACCTGCGCGCGCGTGGAACAATGAATATACCCTTCAGTCTGCAATGACGGATGCGTATAGTATTGTGAAACCTGGGCGCGTTCCCAGTGGTTCGTATCGGCGATATGATATATTAATGTCGACAATCCAGGCTCTCTTTCGTTCCCCGACACAGTATCTTGTTCTTTTGCTGGTTTCATCCCTGATTATACGAAAAAACCGCCGACCGACAAGCGAACGAATGATTTTTAGCGGTTTACTAACGTTTTTCTAATAAATAGTTCATTAAGTGAGGGTATCGGATCAGTTTTGAACTAATTCCTCCCTTCGCCGCGCCTCCTCCATTTTCTTTTCATCCTTGATGCGCTTTCCCATGGTTTTACGGAAACGTTCAATGAACCCCTCCCTTTCCTTGATGGAAACAAAGTCGTGGCGATATGACGAAGTTGTATCAATCACCGGGAGCTCCTTTTCCTCGAAATCAATCTTGTCATAAATAACGGGAATAATGTCTACGCCTGGGGTGTGCTTTTTCACAAAACTGGTGAGCATTCTTCCCTGGAAAGGATCTGTGGCTACTGCGATTTTCTTAAAGCCCAAACCTTTGGCCATCTTCCATGAATAGTAAACATTCTCAGTACTGTGCTCAGCTTCGGTTTCTGAGAACATATGAGAGGATGGAATGCCAAGCGAATCGGAAATCACTTTCATGGCAATGCTCTCCACAAATGGAGTGTACACTGCTCCACCGGAGAAAATGATATTTTTCGTATACCCGCTATCATAAAGATACTTCGCCCAGAAGAGTCGCATCTTCATCACAGAAGAAGTTTTTTCTTTATCGTATGGAATGCCGGGGACAATGATCACATCATAAGGTTTTTTCGCCCCAGCGTTTTCAAATGACTTATGCGCGAAACGTGAAAAAGTACATCCCGTCAGGAGATGGGACGCAATGATTACGAAAGCAAGTCCGGCCAATAAGCGAATTGTTCTGTTCATTATCTTTCAACATTATTGAGGACTGACCTTGTCGCTTCAGTCCTTCGAGTCTTTTCACAACCAGCACAAATTCACAAATGTGCAAGACTGGTACGCCATCCAATTGGATCACCAAGAAGCGTAAACATTAAACACGCCTTCGCGTAATTTGTTCGGCGATCCTTAATCGCCAGACATCATCGTACACAAGAACGCCCTCGTCCACCAGTTCCCTCACCGCATCAATCAAAATCTCAGGATCTTCCGGGGCAACGATTTCCTCAAGCTGCTCCACCGTAAGCGTTTGCTTCTTAATGATATTCAACACTTCAATTCTCATGCCTTCAAGGGCATTGCTGTTTTCCTGCTTGCGCGATTCAATACAGAAGTCGCATATGCCGCAATTTTCTATAGTTTTCTCCCCAAAGTAGTTCTGGATCATCACCATGCGGCAGGCACGCGTTGAGGTGACAAATTCAATCATCGCCTCCACCTTCCCCATGATCAGATCCTTTCTTGCTTCGAGGCGCTTTATATTCAACGGCAGCCGCGCTGAATCCTGGCGCGCAAGGATAAAGGTGATCTGCGGCTTGTCTTTTGCCTCTTCGTAAAGGAGAACTCCAAGCTCACTAAGATGTTTCAGAACCGCAATGGTTTCCTTCATTGTGGCGTTCAGGGCCTTTGCAAGAAAGCCTTCGGAGATACGCACCGGCGCTGCATAAAGCTCTCCGCCATACAATCTGAAAAGCATTTTGATAACAGGGTCAAACCGTGCATTAGCTATCTGAAACTCATAAACCCTTGCCTTATCCATCAGGAACCAGATGTGAGAAGGGCTGTAGAAACTTTCGTTGAACTGGATCAATCCCTCTTCTTCGAGTTTTCGCAATGCATTATATACTTCAGTGACAGGTAGCTTGAATTTATCCGCGAACTCGTGCAGCTCAAAATCAAAGCTTTGCCCTTCTGCACTACCTTCCGCCAATTGATAATGATTCGCCAGCGCCTGGTAAACTCTTTTTAAGAAGTCGGGTGACGGATGAGATTGCTCGGTCTTTTGTCTGAGCGTCGTGACATCCGAGGGCTGGTAAATGACTACAGCGTAAGCACGTTTTTCATCGCGACCGCCGCGTCCCGCCTCCTGATAATAAGATTCAAGATTCTCAGGAAGGTCCATATGGACAACCACGCGCACATCCGGTTTGTCGATCCCCATTCCAAAAGCGTTCGTAGCTACGATGACATTGCTTTTGTTCTGTATCCATTCGTCCTGACGCTTCGCGCGCTCATCCATATCCAGACCGGCGTGATAGAACGAGGCACGAATGCCCTGTCGATTAAGAAAGGCAGCAAGATCCTGGGTAGCCTTCCTGGAGCGTACATAGACGATGGCGGATCCATTTACTTTGGAGAGAACCTGCAGCAACTTCTTATCCTTGTTCTCGGTCTCTCGTACAACGAATGAAAGATTCGTTCTTGCAAAAGATTTCAGGAACGTGTTCTGGTTCTTTCCGAAAGCAAGCTTCTGCCGGATGTCTTCCTGTACCTGTACCGTTGCAGAGGCCGTGAGCGCGATGACAGGTATATCGGGCTTAATTTCCCTGAGCTTTGCGATCTCAAGGTAAGGTGGTCGGAAGTCGTATCCCCATTGAGAGATGCAATGTGCTTCATCGACGGCAATGAGTCCCACCTTCATTCTCTTAAAGCGTTCGATGAAAAGTTCTGTCTGGAGACGTTCAGGAGAAACGTAGAGGAACCTGATCTCACCGAACACACAATTATCCAGTACCACATCGATCTCGCGGCGGCTCATTCCTGAATAGATCGCCACAGCAAGGATCTCACGTCGGCGCAGTTGCTCGACCTGGTCTTTCATCAAAGCAATAAGAGGAGAAACAACGATACATATCCCCTCTCGCATTAGTGCCGGCACCTGGAAACAGACCGACTTGCCACCACCCGTTGGAAGAAGTGCCAGCGTATCGATTCCGGACGCTACTGAATTAACGATCTCTTCCTGTAAAGGACGAAAGCGATCATATTTCCAATATTGTTTTAGTATTTCGAGCGCGGAAGACAATCAGGAAGAGGGTTTAAGCGACTACCATGTCAGTTTCTCTTTATTCAGAAATGCAGCGATCCCTTTTCGGCAATCTTCACTGCCACGGGCATTGGCATTCATTTGCGCCGCGAATGATAAAGCACCTTCCAGATTCATAGACTGCACCTGACAAATCATTTGCTTCGCCAGCATCATCGACATGAATGAATTCTGGGTTACGAGTCGGCTCGCGAAATCTTCAACATGCTCTTCAAGCTTGTCGCGGGCAATCACTTTATTAACGAGACCATAATGCACTGCCTCCTCTGCCTTGATTAAATCTCCTGTGAGCAACAGCTCCTTTGCTTTGCCCTCACCAATCTTTCTAAGGAGGAAGACCATCACAATGGCAGGGATGAATCCAATTTTCACTTCAGTGTATCCAAACTTCGCTTCGGGTACTGCGAAGACAAAATCGCACACCGTCGCCAGTCCGCAGCCCCCGGCAAGCGCATGGCCCTGTACGCTGGCAATGACAATCTTCTTCAGCGTATAGATCTGGTAGTACAGACTCTTGAGATGATTGCTGTCAGAGAGGTTTTCCTCGTAAGAGAAGTCCTGCATCTGCTGAAGATAGGCAAGGTCCGCTCCGGCGCAGAAGGCCTCACCATTCGCCCGTAATACGATCACCCTGGCGGAATCGTCGTGCTCCGCTGTAGTGAACGCTTCCTTTAGCTCCTGGACGACCTGGAAGCTGAGAGCGTTTCTCTTGTCGGGGCGGTTCAGGGTAATATATCCCACGCGGTCCCGCGATTCATATAAGACGAACATAGACTATATCTTTTGGTCAAAGGCACCCAGATGCCAGATTGAATGGACGTTGCTTCCAATTTCGTGTTTGGATTTCTCCAACGTATCAGCAATCCGGAATGAGTTACTGGTATCAATAATAATCAAATCAGCTGAAAAGCCCTTCGGGAGATCCTGCCATTGCTTTAGCGCATTGCCCGAAAGGATGAGAAAATCAACCTTCATGGGCTCTAAATCATCTACGTCACCAGTGATTCTTAGAAAGGTTTTACCTTGCCAGCACGCTACTTCTTTACGAGCATGCTTCTGATAGATTGCCATCTCCTGCAAGTCGATGACGCGCGTGGCATTCTTGCGTACACGGTTTGGCTGAACATGAAAGCTGACCTTATCGGGCGGTGTGTCTTCCGACAGAAACTGTAATACAGTCCCCGATTCAAAAAAGTCTATGGCGGTGGAACCGGAAACTTTGTAGACGGACACACTCGCCGGCGCCACCTCATCGTTGAAATGTATCCACGACATCAGGGCGAAGAATAACAATGAAAGCGCGGATGGAATTATCATCCACTTTTTTCTAAACTGAATAAGAAGGATACCGAAGACGATAACGCACATTAATAGTGCGCATTGAAACCCGGTTATGTAAATACCTGAGACTACGCTGAAGGGTATGGACTCAGTAAGGAAGATGAGATAATTCAGAATATAGATCACAAACTCCAATATCGCTCCGACAAAGTAAGCAATAACTTCAACGAAGCTTACGACAAGGAGTGCAAGACCTCCCACGAGGATCACGAATCCCAATGGAAGGACGTAGAGGTTGGATAAAAGGAAGTAATTCGGGAACTGATGAAAGTAAAGCAATCCAAGACCCAACGTTGCAAGCTGCGCAGCGATGGAGACAGAACTTATCTTCCAGATCTCATCACCAATACGGTTGTTGACTTCCCACTGCCCGTATAGCAACGGATGAATGTAGACGATCCCGGCAACAGCAAGGTATGAAAGCTGAAAACCGATTGAGAGGATAAGGAAAGGATTGAAGAGCAGAAGAAGGAACGCTGATGCGCCCAGCACGTTGAAAATATTAGTGCGCAGGTTGAGAGGGCGCGCGGCAACCATGAAGGAAAACATCGCTACGGCGCGTAGTACAGATGGAGACATCCCGGTGACACATGCGTATAGCCAAAGGGTAACGAGACTGATGCCGGCGACAATCCACTTTCCATGACGGATCCTTAACATGGGTTTCAGCAGCAACATGATCACCAGATAAAGAATACCCACATGAAGGCCACTGACGGAGAGAACGTGCAGTGATCCCGTTGCAGCGTATGCACCCATTAGGTCATTATCCAGGCCATCAGTAACGCCCAACACTAAAGCGGATGCTATTGCGCGTTCCCTCTCCCCTTTGACGTACTTCTTCATTTGTGCATCAGCCCATTTACGCATCGATATCGAGATGTCCATCAACCTGGACGGTGGATCATTCCCGAACACTTTAGCAGTGGCTGATGAAAGAAAGTGCTGATGATAAATATTGGATGCTGCCAGGTATTCGCGATAGTTAAACTCTCCAGGGTTGGCAGGTTCGGGAACCAGGGAGGGTGACCCTTTGATGATCAACCTGTCGCCGTAGTTCAGTCCGGAAGGGAAATCGTTCTTAGGCAGATACACCATGACATCGCCCGTCGCCACCATCCATGAGTGACCGTTGAAGGTCTGCTGTACCGATATGACTTCTTTGAAAGTCTTCTCCTTTTCCTGACCATATCTGCTGACCACACCTGCGTAATATGTGATCTCCGGATGATGGACGAGATGTTTATCATCGTTGGTGTCACGGTTGAGGTACACGTTGCAATAACCCGCAAGAAAGATTGCTGCAAGGCCGCATGCGCCTGGATTGAATACCAGCCTTCCTTTATGACGATTAAAGAATACGATAACAAAGAAGGCTGCGCATAAAGCAATGAGAAGAGCGGACGCTACGCGAAAAGGGATCACATCGCCAGCGTAAATACCTGCAAGAATTCCAGCTATAAAGAATACCGAAATGCGGACGAAAGCATAGGGTATCCAGTACAGCATAGAGTTAGTCTTTAGGTTCGTCGTCCTGCCTTGTGTTTTTGTCGTAAGCCTCGATAATGTCGCGCACAAGTTTATGGCGGACCACATCCTTTTCCGAAAGGTGAATGATGCCGATGCCCTTCACGTTCTTCAGAATCTGGATCGCATCCTTAAGGCCGGACCGTTGCCTTCCGGGAAGGTCGATCTGGGATGCATCTCCGGTGATGATCATTTTCGATTCGGGTCCCATCCTCGTGAGGAACATCTTCATCTGCATGGTCGTCGTGTTCTGCGACTCATCAAGCAGGATGAAAGCGTTATTGAGAGTGCGACCACGCATATAGGCCAACGGAGCAATCTCAATGATCTCCCGTTCCATATAATATTGCAGTTTCTCGTACGGGATCATATCTCCAAGCGCATCGTAGATCGGCCGGAGGTAAGGGTCGATCTTCTCCTTCAGGTCTCCGGGTAGGAAACCGAGATTCTCCCCCGCCTCTACCGCCGGGCGTGTAATGATTATCTTCTTTACAGTTTTATTCTTCAGCGCCTTCACCGCCATCGCCACGGAGATGTAAGTCTTTCCGGTACCGGCGGGCCCGACAGCGAAGACCATGTCGTTATCCTTGATGAGATCGACAAGCTTTTGCTGGTTAACGGTTTTAGCCTTAATAGGAGACCCTTTTGTACCGTAAAGAATTACGTCATCACCAGACGGTGCAGAAATCTCAGGAAGCATAATCTCTTGCTCTTTCGAGATATAGTTCTGGACGTTTTCTTCCGTCACGCGTCCGTACTTATGATAATGTTCGATAAGCGAATTAAGGATGTCATTGATTTGTACGATTTCAGAAGTGGCACCTTTTATGTGAATCTGGTTTCCTCTTGAAACGATGCGGCTCTTGGGAAATGCTGCGGCCAGCGTATCGATAGTTTTGTTTTCGACACCCAGGAAATCAATGAGTGAAATGTTTTCGAGCGTTACAGTTTTTTCGATCAACGACTTATGGAATTTTTAGTTAATTAATTAGCAGTAAATGTTTTATTTTGCCCCGGTAATATTAAGCAATCTCCCCCGCAGCATCAACACATGGCCATCGTGACGCTCCTTACTGATTCTGGCGAAAGTGACCATTACGTAGCTGCGATAAAAGCCCGGATCATCAGTGTGAATCCCGGACTCAGAGTCGAGGATATCAGTCATGACATCAGGCCGGCAGACATTGCCCACGCGGCTTTCGTTCTCCGCGCAGTCTTCCGAGACTTTCCCAAAGGAACAGTTCACCTGGTAGGTGTTGATTCCGTGGGTGCCAGAGACGACGCATTTATAGCTCTGCAACTTGAGGACCACTACTTCGTCGGCTGCGACAATGGTTTCTTCGGACTCATCTCCGACCGACCTCATCAGCAACTCGCCGAACTGAACGCGCTCACTCCCATCAACACTACCTTTCCAGAACGGGATATCTTTGCCCCTGCTGCTGCGAAATTGGCCAGCGGCGTATCTATTACAACCCTCGGTAAGCCGCTGACGAGCTTCCGCAAGATGATCGACCGTCAGGTGAAAGCAACCAGGAAGCAGATTGCCGGAACCGTTATTCGTGTAGATCGCATGGGGAATTTAATAACCAATATTCCGCGAGAAGCGTTCGAGGTTCTTAGCAAAGGAAGGGGTTTTACCATTCAGTTTGGTGGCGAGAAGTTCAGGAAAATCCATACAAATTATTTCCAGGCTGACCAGGGGGAGTGTTTCATTCTCTTCAACAGTCTTAATCTGCTGGAGATCGGAATATATAAAGGCAACGCATCTGAGCTGCTGGGGCTGGGGTATGATAGTATGGTGAACATCGTCTTCGATGAGGGGTAATCCTACTTCGCTAAAGGCTTCGTAGTATAAGATTAATACAAAAGAAAGAAAATTATGGTTATACGAATTGTGAGGATGCATTTTCGCGCGGGGGAGGTTGAAGAATTTCTGAACGCTTTTAATCAGTATCAGGATGCGATCAGGAGTTTTCCAGGATGCACATACATGGAGCTGATGAAAGACCTGCGCGCATTGAACTCGTATGTAACCATCAGTCATTGGGACAGTCCGGAAGATCTTGAAAACTATCGTAAGTCACCGTTGTTTCTAAGTGTGTGGTCCAGAACAAAACCTCTGTTCTCTGCAAGGGCCGAAGCGTTTACTGTAGAGAAAGTCGAGTGGGATTAGTAAACAACGAGTGAAGACATCTAAATGTATTTCATTCGTACGTTCAGGATTTTGATTCATAATTCATAGTGATAACATCTTAAACTGATCCTGAAATCTAAGGTCAGAATTTTAAACTTAAGCGTTTGCTGCCAGGTGTAACGATTAAGACATAACTTTATATATGCCCGCTCCCATCACCACCTGAACGGGCTTTTCCTTCTCAACACATTCATTAAAACCCTTCAGTATGAAAGCACGCATCATTCTCATGCTTGCCCTATTTGTGGCAGCGCTAGTTCAAAGTTGTACGGAAGACAACGATCCACAGCAATCACAGAAAGTAGAGTTTCAGTTTACGCTCGGGAGCTCCTCCTCCGACGGTGGACGCACCAGCGCATCAGAGCTTCCTGAAGGAGCTGAGCTTGTACTTTCTCTTGTGAACAATGCAAACGAACCTGTATTGACCAATCAACGAATTACCATTCTGAGCTTTGGCGGAGGTTACATCACTGGTCCTGTTGAGCTGAAGCCGGGTCAGTATTCCATCACCGAATTCATGATCGCTGATGGTTCCGACATTATTTATGCGACACCGAAAAAAAATGCACCACTCGCAGGCGCTGTGGCACGCCCTCTTCCCTATAAGTTTAACGTAGTACGTGACAAGCTCACGAATGTGGCGATGGAGGTTCTCGATACGAAAGCATACACGCCGGAAGACTTCGGTTATATATCGTTCTCGATAGGTGTTGTGAATCCTCTCCCCATTGCAGTGTTTACCGTGGTAAATGGTAGCGTCAAACTAACGGAAGCGAAAGGTGTGCTTTATCAGGGATCCACATTGGTGAAAGAATTCAATCTGAAGGCAAAGACAAATCTTATTTCATTCAAAGGAGATCCGGATGCATGGTATAAGTTGGTGATTCGTAAACCAGGGTTCGAACAGTTCATCAAAGAATTCAAATACAATGATCTTATCGAAGAGCTTGCTGATCTTCCTTTGAAAGCGATTCTCGGTCCGGCATTTACGATTGAGACAAAATTGGTATCGGAGTTCAACATTGAGCTGACAGGTAGCGGAGGCGTTATTGATGTCGACTGGGGTGATGGTACAACAGATGCATATGACTTTGGTACGAACCCTATCATTCTTATTGAGCACACTTATGCGGGAACTGGTGTTTATTTCATTAGTATCACTGGAGCGGTAGATCAGATCACGGAGATCTATAACTATTATGGTGCGGCTGGTGTTGCTGCTGATATCCATTTCGAACAATTAAGTTCACTGCGTCAGATTCGTTACGGCCTGGTCGACGGTCCTAAGAAGATTGACCTTAGCCAGAATGAACAGCTGGACTTTGTGAACATTGCAGGAATCTTTGAACTGGAGGAATTGATTCTTCCCGCGAACCACGATATAGATTTTATTATTTGCAGCGGACCGAATGCATTTACGACTCCGGTGATTGATGCGATCATCAGCAGCATATACAC
>JAEYXN010000001.1 GCA_023431285.1 Bacteroidota bacterium | reverse complement strand
TCTTCGTCTGGCACCTCGAAGTTTCATCCATCCTGAGGCAATGCCAAGGGAGAAGGGCAGGAACCGTCGGATCCATGGTGAGCCTACTGCTGATGGCGGACAAACGACGAGCGCGCCTTCGTAATCTTTCCTGGTTGTTTCTTTAGTGACCCGCTGCGTCACGGGTAGTTCTATTCCCTGTGCTCTGAGGACGCCGTTAACGGATTCTACCGCGCCATGGACGAATATTTTCCCGATAGAGTCATCCACATTTCTCAGAATACGCTGACTCTTTCCGAGGGTGTAGCCGGCAATCACCGATACTTTTCCTTCTTGCTGGTTTCTCCTCCACCATGCATTGATATCCGCGAATACTTCTCTCTGTGGTTTCCAGTTGTAGACGGGTAGTCCAAACGTTGACTCAGTGATGAACGCGTGGCAACGTTGTGGCTCGAACGGTTCTGAGAGATTATCTGGCTGAAGTTTGTAGTCACCGGAGAAGACCCACACTTCACCATTGTGTTCAACTCTGATCTGCGCAGACCCGGGAATATGACCGGCAGGATGGAACGAAAACCTGACGCCATTGATCAATACAGGTTCATGGTAGCCAACGGTAGAAATGTTTGCGCCTGGGATTCTGTGTCGGATCACGGGTGCGGCTGCTGCAGTGCAGAGATAGTGTTCATTTCCCCAGCGGGCGTGATCTGAGTGGCCGTGGGTGATCAAAGCGCGTTTGACAGGCTTCCATGGATCGAGGTATACGCCGGCCCTTTCGCAATAAATACCGCTGTCGGTGAATTCAAGCAGGTTCATGAATCCTGATACTCAAAACAAGTACCAGCACGTCAGCGATGTTTTCGTTGAATGTCTTCCGGGATCGTGCAACCGGTCTTTCGTCGCGTATCGGAAAGGTGAAAGATCTTCCACCCATTCTCTCCCCGGTGCAGATGAAACGCGTCGACGCCACAATGGCTAAAAGTTTTTCCAAGGTAGAACGCATAGTCGCACCACGCAGAAGCAAAATCGTCGTCTATGTCGATACGAAGGTTCCAGTATTCTTCGGTCCATGCTTCCGCATGCGGCGAACCCACAGCTTTCATAAAGTCTTTGATAGAATGTTCTCGTTCCAATACTGCTCCCGCTGACTTCGTACGAAACATCGACACGAGGGACACTTCATTGGTGAAGCACTCGCCAAGCATGGTACTGTCTCCCTTATGCATGGCGGTGAACAGTTTTTCAATCACTTTCTTGATTTCCTCCTTTTCAGGTGACGTTTGAGCATTCGATATGTAGCCAGGGATGATCATCAGGATCAAAAGAACATAACGCATACATTGAAGGGTTAATGGTGGTATCGGCAGTATGTAAATGTAACGAGAACTGTTTAACAGTGTTCAGGTGAAACACTAAATCTGCGGAGGGTACAAAATGAATGTGTCCATGAATTGCCATTTTTGATTAATTTTGACATAAACCTCTATCATATGTCCTTTCGCGCACGGACTGTCCTCGTTGCAATCGTATTGATTTCTTCCCCGGCTTTTGCTCAGAAAATTGATTCACTCGAAGCGGTGCTGGATTCTGCAAAGAACCACACCAGAGTGAAAACCCTTAATGAACTGTTCCGCGCCTATCTTCCTTCCGATCCTCTCAAAGCGGTTGGGTATTCGCGTGAGGCGCTTAATTACGCAACGGAGGTTAATGATCAGAAGGGACTCGCTGCATCTTATAACAATCTTGGAGTGGCTTACCGAACTCAGGGCGCTCTTGATAAAGCCCTGGAGTATTACATTAAGTCTTTACACATCTATGAATCTCTTAGTAATAAGGAAGGAATAGCGACTGCAAAGAATAACATCGCCAACCTCTACACGATGAAGCGCGACTATAGCCAGGCGCTGAAGTATCTTCAGGAGTCGCACCAGATCTTCGTGGAGATCACAGATACTTCAAAGATCATCGGCAGTCTCAACAACATTGGGAATCTTAACAATGAGCTGATGCTCTACGATAATGCCCTGACCTACTACACGCAGGCGCAGGAGCTAAGTGAGCGCAAAGGGATCTCATATCCTGATCCTCTTACAAACATCGGGAGCCTCTTGTTCAAGCAGGGAAACTATCAACGTGCAGTTGAGTTCTACCTGAAGGCGCTGACCCTTGAAGAGAAGGCGAATAACAAAGAGGGTGTGCTCAGTGTACTTACTAATCTTGCTGTGACCTTTACGAAGGCAAAACAACCTTCACCTGCGCAAGGATATCTTGACAAAGGTTTTGCACTCTGCAATGAGATACAGGCATATTCTATGCTTCCCGCCCTTTATAAAGCTCAGGCGGAGAATTATGGAAACCAGGGTCGTTACAAGGATGCTTATGAAGTTCAGTTGAAGTATGATGAGGCGCGTGAAAAGATGTTCGGAGAAGAAAGTACCCGCGCAATCGCCCAGATGGAGCTTCTGCTTTCATTCGAAGAAAAGGAAAAGGAGTTTGAGCTCCTGAAGAAAGATGGTGAAGTAAAAACGCTTGAACTTCATCGCACGAGACTCGTCATCGTGATAGTGATCCTGGTTGTGCTGGCGTCACTGGGTGTACTCAACTATGTGTTCCTCGGCAAGAAGAAAGGTATTCGTAAGAAAGTGGCCAAACCTTCCTAGACGAGGAGATGCGAGAGGTCTGAACCTGCCGCGATCTCTGTAGAGGCTTTCCCTGATTGATAAAGTCTGGCGATACCGTTTCCTTTTGCGATGAGGCTTTCACCTTCACGCTGCAACAACATTCCTTCAGGAAGACCCAGCACTTTCAGGTCGGGGTTCATCATCAGAAATTCAGCAAGTCTTTCTTTTCTCGTTTCGCCACCCTGGTTCTCGAATTTCAACTCATGATAGTGAGGGTTGATCTGAAAGGGCACGAGGTTCAGGGCATCCAGTGACGGCGGAAAAACAATAGGCATATCGTTAGTCGTCTTGATGGTAGGACATGCCAGGTTAGCCCCTGCGCTCCAGCCGATATAGGGTGTTCCGGTTTCAATCTTTTCCTGTACGAGTTCCGGGAGACCGTCGGCATACATTCTGCTGAGAAGCGCGAAGCTGTTTCCGCCACCGACGACGATACCCTCCGCGTCCTCGATTGCTTTCCATTTATTGCTGACGCGATGGATGCTGAAGATCGAATAGTTCATTTCATTGAACACCTTGCGCACGACATCCTCGTACTCATCCATGGGAAATGTTACCGCTGCATAGGGGATGAAAACAAGATTCCGGGACTTGTCACCAAGAAATTCCTGCACGAAAGGTCGCGGCCACGAGAAGAACGGTGTTCCCGGCATTGTTGAGTTACTCAGCAGAAGAAGTCGGCTCATAAGCAGATCGTGTGCACAATTTTAGCATAAATTCTTTTCGTTATTCCCCATGATACCATAGATTTGCCCTTGTAAAACGTCAAAATCATGTTTGAGCAACATATCGGAAGCGGAGCAAGCCTTTTTATCAGCATAGTCGCGGTAGTGATCGGTTTCGTCGCCGCAGCTGGATACCTGGATTTTACCAGCACCAAGAAGGAAGAAAAGAAAGACTGACATCCACGAAGCAATCATAAAAAAGCCCGGCTACTTTATAGCAGGGCTTTTCTTTTTTATTCAACTGAAGACCTATTTGGCAGGCGCGTAAGGCGACTGATATACTTTCTGGTAATCTTCGAACCTCATTTTCTGGAAATGGTCGTCACCCACATAACTCAGAAAGATGTGAAAATCTTCAGGCTTCCGGTAGCCGGGGACGGATGTGTCATAGCCAGGAACGAGGTGAGGAACAATCTGAAACTCATCATTCATGAAGACAAAGTTGGGATAGCTGAGTTTGTTGTTCAGCAGAGCCGCAGCTAATTCATGATATCCGCCTCTTCCGCTCTGAACGAACTTGAAAGTGTGGCCATTAAAAACGACGTCTGCGCGTTGTTCAGCGTTGAACTTCACCGCGTAAAACTTCTCATTAAGGAGCGTCGCGATACCGGGGTCAGTGAATGTTTTGTTATCCATTACTTTGCACCATCCACACCAATCGGTGTAAACATCAATGAAGATCTTCCGCTTCTCTTTCTTCGAAAGCTCCACAGCCTCTTCGAAGGAGATCCATTTAACGGTCGTGTTTCCTGAGACAGCGGGCACAGTCGGATCCATCGGGATAAATCCGGCGAGGGTTACCGCCATGGCAAGTGCTAACACAAAAAGAATTGGCTTCCTCATTTTTAGGGCAATAAGACAAATTTAGAAAATATGCGCGCTCCAAAGGATCTTTTTCCAACGGCATTCGTCAGCCCGTGCGAAAAATGAGCAAACTGTTCGCAATTAAGTGGAATCTTGTTCGCATTTGAACATTTGTGACCCTTCAAAGGCGAAAATGCGGATTCTAAGCGCGGTTTTCTATTGTGGCATGTCGATAGCATAGATGTAAGTATGAAATCCCGTTTACTATACAGAACATTAACTATCGCAGTGGGAATAGTCGTTGCTATGGTAGTTCTCCTGACGTACTTGTCTCAGGAATCGCTGTTTGTCGGAATCGTTTCCACCGGTAACTGAGTTTTGTGCAGTCGGAGGAGTGGTCGTTGGATTCAGGAAACCGTCAGCGTGACTTTTGCCTGGGGGCGTTCCGAACGTTGAAGTAGTCCCGGTTGAAGTTGAAGGTGATTGAGAACCTGTGGCGACTCAGGGATGTGATCCTGTCTTCCGACAGAGGGATCTGGTAACCGTAGAAGAGGTCCAGAAATCCGAGCAGGGTAAGGCCTGCTTTCGGAGTGGCCACGAAGGCACGGCGGTCCATACCCTCAGAGTTATAATCCTTGTCGTAGAAGTAGGTAACGTCAGCGGCGGCGCCAAATACTCCGGCTGTAAATTCGTAACCCAGCTTTGGTCCAATCAATAGATTTCGTTCATCGACCATAATATCGACCGTTGCATAGGGGCCCTTGGAGGCGAGGCTCAGGGGATGATGAAATATGTTTTGCCAGTAAAGACCGATTTCAAGGAAAACGTTGTCCTGAATGCTCACGCCCGCTTTCGGTACCAGCCGGGGCTTCGTCCAGAAAAAGCTGTCGAATGCGGCAGTCTTCGCGCTGTCCTGTTCCTGAGAATAGACGTTGCATGCCAATGCCGTGAGGCATCCCAGTAATCCTACCCTCAGAATTTTAAGACCGGTAAGCATAATAATGCAATATAGCTTCGATGGCGCGCTGGATGGCTTTGTTAATTGGGAAAAATTCTTGTGCCATTTGGTAGTCGATGCTGTGTAATTGCATGTAATACTGGCTCATAACGGGAACCTCACCATTTTCTGAAATCCGTTCACTCGCCGCGCTAAAGGCGCCTTCCTGTTCTGTTTTGATGATCTGACACGTCACCAGTTCTCTTGTCCCATACTTGTTTGTACGGGCAGAGAAGCCGAACAAGCGACAAATGAGGCCACGGTGTTTGTAATCGGAACAGAGGCCGGCGCCACTTTGTAAGGGGTTCAGAATGATACAAAGCTTATCCTCGGTGGATGCCGACAGTTTTTCATACCATTCCTCCGCAAGGTTGTTTTGGTAGAGATGAAGGGCGAGAGGAAGAAACTCCAGGGGTGTTGCCTCTATGTCGGGTTTAAAACAACATTTCCCGCAAGCCCACTTGCAGCCTAATCCTGACCAGTTCTGGAAATAGGCGATGTCAGCATCGAGCCGATTGAACACTTCCTCCACGGCGCGAGCCTTTTCTTCCACATTCATCCTTCAAAATTAAGAAGAATTCAGCCTGCGTGATCAGGGTTGGCTCATGAACTTTTCAAGAGATCGCCGCGCGGTGTCGCCGACTTTGTTTTTTAGTGATGCAGACCATCCGAAGAGCAGCCCCGGCATTCCAATGGCCTGGCGTGACCATCTCCAGAAGTCGAAGTGGTCAACGTGACGGTAGATTTTTCCGTCGCGGAATTCAAACCGGGCATCGATCCTGTTGTGAACAGGCCGCCCCGTTTTAGAGAAGGTGTACCAAGCCTCCCAGTGGCATCTACCGTTGTCATTGGTTACCTCTACATTAGAAAAATCGATACGGAGGTCCTTTGATGCTTTGAGAAGCATCTCCCACATCGCTCTTACTTCCATTGCGTTCAGCTCACCGAAAACGGGATCAGTAAAAGTTGCCTCATCGTGATAGGAAGCCTGCATGGACCTATAGTCCTTGCGTTGAAACGCCGAATAGAAGGAGTTCAGAATATCTCCGTTGTTCATTTTTGTTGTGAGCGAATGGATCGTTCAACAACAAGTTACGAAAAAATCAACGGTGACTCATCCCTTATGCGAGTCCGCGTTGATCCACGAGTTGATCCAACTGGATGTTGTATTTATCCATAAGACAATGGATGTGTTGAATGGCTTCGTTCTTATCGTACTTTGCATTCAGGTTGCGAAGGCTGATAAGAATTGTTTCAAGATAGTCACGAGAGTTTCTGTCAATGGCGGATGCAAAAGGAGAGAATGCCTCCAGTCCGGCTTTATCCAGCAATTCAAGTAATTGTCTTGCTATTTCATTTTCTGCGATCTGTTGGTCCATAAGCAACTTGGTTATTTGTTTGAGACATCGCGTTCCATCACCGACATGGGGTGTCCATCTTCTCTGAACGCATAGCTGCGAATGGTATTTCCATCGCGTATATGCAGCCAATAAAGTCCGCTGTCATGGTCGTGTACGAGGGTTTGCCCCCGCCATCCATTGAACAGGCTGTTCCTGTCAAGTGTATTCACTAACTTCTCTGGCGCGCTTGACGGAGCGATTGGCTCCAGCGAGTCCGTTGATGGTACGGTTCGCTGTGGAACCTGAACGCTGTCTTCACCCGTAATCGGAAGTCCATGTTCATACCGGATAGTGTCGTCATCCTGCGCGAACACCGATGTTGATGGCGCGACGATGAAGGTGGCAAGAACCAGTATAAATGTTTTCATAGGGCGTTTCCTTCAGTAGAAACAAAATCATGCCCGGGTGATCATTCGAATCCCTCAGCGAGGATCATTTGCGTATGGGCTGTCCGTTGTCTTATGATTTTTGCGTTCTGATAGCTTTCCGAGTTGTACCACTCACGGGCATTCTGTGCGGAAGGAAATTCTACAATGACAAACCGTTGTGGTTGCCAGGTTCCTTCTATGGTTTCGGTATGTCCGCCGCGAACGATGAATTTTCCGCCAAAGGATTCGAGGCTTGCGGGGGTCAGCTTTCTGTACTCATCGTATTCTGATGGATTGTGGATCGTTACGTCGACAACAATGTATGCTTTCATGGAATCTTTTTTACCCAATTTAGGGAATCTGCCATTCGCTTAGGTCACGATTTCGGCAACCGGCGCAAAATGGAACGAGATTTTACAGTGGAATAGCAGCGGTCTGAATGAAGATGTCAGCCGCCGGTAAATATCAACTAAAACGAAACATTTATGAAAAAGCTTTTTATGATACTCATGGCCAGTTTCGCGCTGGCAGCTTGTGGTGGAGGTACAAACACGAATGAAGCTGATCGCGGCGACAACATGGAGACTGCAGAGCCAAGTGTTGCTCCGGAATCTGATTTCAACGAAAGCAACAGTGACACCACGAACACTTACATGGGTGACACAACAGCAACTGAACCGCAGGGAACTCCTGCACCATAATAAAGGCCTCTTCGGAGGCTTCTTTTTTATACAATGATTTGTCTCAGTGCTTCAAGCGTGATGGGCTTTTGAACGTAGGCTTTCACGAAGGATAGGTTGTCTGCGCGTTCCCGGTCTTTAAGATGGTTTGAGGATGTGATAATACAGACTTCAATCTTTTTTGCAAGTGAGTCTTTGATCTCATCAAACTCTTTCAGAAATCCCCAACCGTCCAGCTCCGGCATGTAGATGTCGAGAAGTATGTAGTCGGGAAGATGTTCTGCGGATTTTTTATGATGGAGTAAATAGTCTACTGCGCCGCGAGCCTGGTCATAGATGCTGATGATGCTGGCGAGTTCGCCCAGTTCGGCAAGCCTCTTGATATAGAAGGAGGTCATCGGGTCGTCGTCGATGATCCAGAGGTTTGCAATTCTTGCCATAGGTGAAATTATATGCGTCTAAAGATATTAGCGGAACCAATGGCAGGGTTGCAGAAGTAAGAACAAATCTGCCCGGTGCCGAGAGGTATGCGCCGCGCCATTCCACTACTTATCTAATTTACTATTTAATAAGCGGTTATACGAGAAGAATATTGTCCCCGATGTCTCGCTTTGATAAAACGAGGGTTGGAACGATGTATGAAAATTCTGCATTGTGCAGCACATCCTTCCGTTGTTGTCACGCGGGAACGTCAGGTGATCAAAACTGTGTGTACGGGCTAGTGTATGAATTGATGCGAGAATGTATTAAACCTCGAAGATGAAAAAGGGAAATTCATACCCGGAACGCTGCAGGATCGGCTTTGAAACATTGAAGACTTTGATCCCTGCGGAAGTATGCCCTTCGAGTGTTCCTACATGTGCGTGGCCGTGAAATGCAGCGAGAACCTTCTTGCGATTCAACGGTTCCGCCAGTCGTGAAGAACCGAGAAAAGGAAAGATCACTTCCGGTTCACCAACAACTGTATCGCGGACGGGAGAATAATGAAGCAGAGCAATCTTTTTAAGGCTTTCATTTTCGGAGTCGAGTCTTGATAGCGCACGTTCAAGATGCAAAGCTTCGTCTACTGCCTCCTGCACGAACGCCTTCATCGCACCTTCCCCGAACATTGAAAGCATGTGATTATCGAAGCCGCCACCAAAACCTTTGACACCAGCAAAGCCAACGTCGCCGATGATGACGGACTCGCCGTCCAGGATATGGACATTTTGAGATTGTACGATCTGGCGGATAAGTTTATGTCTTCCTTTTTCGAAATCGTGATTGCCAAGCACACCGACAACGGGGATGGTACACGCTTTCAGTTCTTCCGCAAGCACCTGCGCCTCTACTTCATCGCCGGTATCGGTGAGGTCGCCGCAGATCAGGAGAACTTCAGCTTTTCGGGAAACCTCTTTGAAGTATTCTGTCCACTTTCCGCGGTCCGTTTCTCTAACGTGAATGTCACCTACTGCTGCGATGCGTGATATTTTTGCCGGTTCTGTCATGCCTAAACGCTCCTCATAGTTTGAACGATGTATCCCCATTCTTTAATATCCACGCCATATTGCGTTTGATCGATAACGGGTCCTCTGCAGATTTTGGCAACGCTGCTGGGGACGTCGTACTGTTCGTGCGCTCGACGCATCAGCTCGTCGAATAGCCATCGCGGTATAGCTTCTGCATAGTCAGCCGGATAACAAAACTGAAACATGAGGATCTGCGAAAGCAGCAAATGCCAATGTTGGTCAAGGCGTGAAAGGATGCGTTTCCAGTTCATGGAACTGCCTTTCTTGAGGATGAGGTGATTCACATCCGCACCGTCGAACCGCTCTCTATTCTGAACATAGACCTTGCACCAAAACAGTTCTTCGGCTCCAAGGAATCTTGCGGGCATTTCAGCAAACTCACCTTCCGGAGCATTTTCAAACCATGAGTCATCGACAGTACAAATGTTGTTGACAGTATCGAATATGATGTCGATGAAGTACTCGCCTTTGAAAACCTTGGCAAGCCATCTTGCATCGGTGAGTTCCGTCTTGTATCCTTTGTCGGAAAAGTATTTCAGAATTTTCGGATAGTCCGACGAACGACAAAAGACATCAAGGTCTTTTGTGTCGCGGTATATTCCGGTATGATGAAACAACGCGAATGCGCCTCCAAGCAGATATTCCGCGCCGCTTTCGTTCAGACCCTGTAATCCTTCCCTGTAGAATGCATGAGCTTCTTTCTTTTGTTGTTCCGTAACTATCATATGTTTCTTTGTCGTTACCGGGCATTTGCGTCATTGACGCCACCGGGAGCATTGAAACCGGATAAAACAACGTGCCACCGGCTGTCGACAAGGGGAGGAAGATCAGGGTTTCCGCAGCATATGGATGTGGTCAATGCCATCTTCATCATAGATGTCGCTGCACTGTTCAAATCCGAAACTTTCGTAGAATTTCCTGAGATAGTATTGGGCGCCAATCCTGATGGGCTGTTTCCCGAATTTTGATTCCAGTATCCGAATGGATTCCCGCACTACTGCTTTCCCGGCACCAGACCCACGGGCGGAAAGATGACTTACAATGCGTCCCACCGACATCTCAGGATAAATCACCCCGGGAGGGACGAGTCTGGCGGTGGCAACGAGCTGGTCCGTCCGCACCATTACGTGGTCGCAATACTGGTCTTTGTCGTCGGCGTCGAGGAACACACAGTTTTGCTCAACTACAAACACTTCGCTTCGGAGTCGGAGTATGTCGTACAATTCATGAGGAGACAGGTCATTGAATGGCTTGCAGGTGATTTCGAAAGAGGTCATAGACATATTTCAAGGTGCGGCCTCTATAGGGCACTCTACAAAGAAATATACTCTGTTCCTGCAGAAACACCAAGTAAGAGAGAGTCCGTCCTGTGTTTAACCGGCCAGGTCACCCTCGTCTACAAGCTATTCTGAATCCGGTTGGCTCTCTGGAAGTTTTGTATCCAGTTGATCCAGGGTTCCTCTTCGCTGTCGATCCTTATGAGTTCATCCGATGAGTCGCCAAGAACGATTCGTTTCCAGTCGCTCTTGGTGAAATAGGAGTTCACCAGCCTGATGTCGAAACGGGTCTTACTGAAAGCAGACTTCTGTCCGAATCGCGGGTCGTAGATCGGGTAAATGAAAGGAAGAATAAGGCCGTTGCCACAATGGTCGCGGAAGAAATAATCAAACCGGGCGATAAACTTCTTCCTCATTTCAAAGTAGTGGTCATTGATGTCGTCGGCAAGCTTCCAGTCCTGGGCAACGATGAAAGTAAAGTTTTCGAAATCGCTGAAATGGTTGAAGTAGTTCTCTTTCACTTTCAGGTAAAGAGACCTCTCCAGCTTTTCCTCCATTTTCTGACGTTGGTCCGGGTCGCCGGCGTAAAGACCGGTAAGAGCAGTAGTGATAGCGTTGACGACACCACTTTGGCTGGTGTAGCGAAGAAAGAGATAAAGCCACTTGGGCACCATTACGATGAAGTACTTGTGGTTCTCGTAGTTCAAAGCGTTGGTGTTCCCATTAATGAATTCCCACAGGCGCATGTTCCTATCCATGTCGCGTTGAGACGTGGGAAAAAATGTGAACATCAGGTCTCGTGAAGTGCGTATTCTTTTTACGCGACCTACCTTTTGCAGAAATTCCCCGGGTGAGAAGTTCTCTTCTTCGTATATCCGGGTATTATAGAGGATTATGTTTTCGTTACCTTCCATGAAGATTAAAAAAAATGGTTAGGTGAGGACTTGAGACTATTTCCAGACTCAATAATAGGGCTAAACCAAATCGTAAAAAATCAGCTTCAGGATCAGTAAGAGCATGTGTAATTTTTTTTTAGAAATTGAAGCTGTTTGATCTGGGGAAACGGTTGGCTGGTATGAGAATTTAAGTGACAATGGTCACATCACTTAACTCGTGTTTATGAACCTAAACGATACCTCTTACCCCGCACGACCCAATGACACTGTTGTTGTGAAACTGTGGGAAATCTATCTTCTATATCATCCGGCGAATCTTTACAAGATACTTACTGCCTCTTCCCTGGACAACGGGCCTGTCGATCAGTCATTGAATGGACGGGTTGTATTCCGTTTTGAACAGGAAGTCTGGCATAATCACATCAAAGGCCTTCTCTATGAATTCAGGATCCCAGTGGTTGTTCAATCGAACCCGCTTGAAGCCGTGCTGGTGAAGGGGCGCCAACCGGTCCTTCGCTAGTGCGTAAATACGTCTACAATTTGGTCTATGTTGATTAAGTGGTCGGGAGAAATTCCGGCCATTTATTTTTTCTTCCCGGGGCGTTTGCGTACTACTTTTTCAGGTTCCACTTCCTTTGGACTTTTATCCACACGCAGGCCCAGAAATACCGGATGGCGCACTATCCCATCCGTTGTCATCTCCGTGAATTTGATATTACAGACAAGCTCAGGCTCTACCCATGTCGTTGCTGCAGGAGGTTTGATAGCCTTATCGAGCGGAGAAGTTTCGCGTACCAATGACTGAAGCTTTCGGTGAAGCTCCTTGAGGGTCTTGTCATTGAATCCGGTTCCAACGTTACCGATATACGTAAGTTTCTTTCGATTAAACTGTGCCAGCAGGAGAGAGCCAAAGCCAACGCGACTTCCTTTCGGTGCAGTGAATCCTACAATAACCGCCTCTCCGGAACGCACGTTTTTTATTTTCAGCCAGTCCGGGTTCCGTTTCCCCGGCTGATAAGTGCTTCGTATTCTCTTGGCGATCATTCCCTCAATGTTGGTCCGTTGGATCTCGCGAAAGAAGGCTTTTCCTTCTTCCGCAACATGGTCGCAATACCGGATAACATCGTCCGGCGGAAGCACCGAACGGAGGATCTCTTTACGTTCTATTAATGGAAGGCCAGTAAGGTCTTTCCCGTCAAGCCTGATAATATCAAACACAAAGTAATGAATGGGGCTGCGCGAGTTCCGGGTATAGTTTTGCAGCATTTGAAAACTCGGTTGGCCCTCATCGTCAAACACCACTATTTCCCCGTCAAGGATTGTTTCATGCTTTATGGTCTTGAGGGCATCGAAGACCTTTGGGTACGCTTTATCGAAGGATAGCCCGTTACGTGAATAGAGTAGCGATACTTTCTTTCGCACTTCAGCTACAGCGCGGTAACCATCCCACTTCAGTTCAAACAGCCACGCGGGATCATCAAAAGCGGGTAGGTCTGTCAGCTGAGCTAACATTGGTGTAATAAAGGATTTTAATTTTTCGCCTCCTTCAATTTTTCGGTATCGCATGGCATGTTTTCATCGGGAAAGATTACAATTTAACTCCGGAATACGCAGGATAACTTGTTTTATAACTCACAGCATCCCGTTGAATGGTCAACGCTATCTGCGGAATTTCCCTGCTTTAACAATTTTTATAAATGAAATGCCCGGAAGGCGGGGTCGCGACGGATAGTTATTCTGCAAAAATGAGACATGTAAGTTTATGAGAAGTTGTCTTATGCCGTTCCGCGTGCGTCGAAGCTACATTTGTAACACACTTACAGAAAAACCCTGATATGAACCTCGACGGCCTTACTCCAGATCAGATCAAATTGATCTTTAACCTTAGCAAGAGGATTGAAATTCTTGAATCACGCCTTGGCAACCTCCAGGAGAGATTGGTCCGCGTAGACCGGATCCTTACTGTTGAGCTTGCGCAAAGCATGAAATATGTAAATCTTAATTAATGCAGTAAGCGGAATTTAATTCACGCCTGCTTGCAACGTTGTGCCTATTGCCTCGCTCGTGCGGGGAACCCTTGGATTTTTTCCTAACCAACTTTCCCCTAACCAACTTTACGGCGTATTTGCCGGGTCGGCCAGTCAGCCCGACGGCCAGGCGACCGGTCAGTGTATTCCGCCTAAGGTCAGAGTACCCTACTCTTCTCTTTTGGAAATCTAACGACGAGCCGTGGCCATTTAACGCACCAATGCCTGTTGAGTAATACCGTGGCATCTGGTTTTCTTTTCATGCAAGCGTCAAACACGCTGAACATGTCTTTCCTTTCTTTAGTAAGATCAATAACGGTCTGGCCAATTGCTGGTCTGGTCATTCTATTAACATCGCCTTACAACCTTTTAGGTGGGTCACAGCTCCAGGAGATGACGCCAGGAGGAGCACCACTGCTTGTCTATACGCCGGATTCTGACCATCCAGGAAAGCAACATCCGCTACTCGTATTTCTCCACGGCGAAGAGCAGGCTGGAAATGATATGCGGCTTCTTACTGGAAGATCGGCGCCTGACTTTCCCGCGAAACTTATCGCCGCAGGCCGCTGGGACAAAAGCCTTCCCTTCATTGTAGTGACACCCCATCTTGCAAAGCCACTGCGGGGAACTCCGGCATGGAGCGCGGCATCCGTGAACGAGATTGTAGAGTTTGTCCAACGAAAATATAACGTAGATGCTTCGAGGATATACCTTACGGGTGTTTCCATTGGAGCAACGGCTTGCTGGAAATATGCAACAACATTTCCCGCGAAAGTGGCCGCGATCATTCCGGTGAGCGGACCAGCAGATAAGAATGCAGCCCCGATGAAAGACATTCCAGTATGGGCATTTCATGGAGAGAATGATCATTTGTACCTGCGTTCTACTGTGGAGGCAATTAATTCAATTAAGAACAGCAAAGGAAAATTTGTTCCACGATTATAGCTACTCCCTGCAAAAGCTCATAATGCCTGGGCTGGCGTTTTTGACAGAGACGCAGCACCCTCCATTTATTCCTGGGCCATGATGTTCAAGAAAGGCTCGCGACAGAATATTCCTCCATATGTCTCTGCCGGAAGTACCAAGACACTGACTGTAACGCCGGGCGCAATTCATATTGCCGGCGATTTTTTTGATTGGGATGGAAAGGTAACTGCAGTGAAGTGGAAACAAACTGCAGGCGTACCGTTGATCCTGCAAAGTCCGGAATCGGCAATGTTAAGTGTCGACGTTGTGAAAGAAGGCACTTATGATTTCGAGCTGCGGGTGGTAGACAACGGTGGAGCTGCCACCACCTCCCGTGTGCGGGTAAACGTTGTGTCTCCCACATCTGGTCCTGCAATCACGGGATTAGTGCTTGTTAATGGAAGGACAGACACTGACATATCTTCTATCGCGGACGGGATGGTAATAGACAAGTCGATCGTCTCCACAGAATTCAACGTGAAGGCCGTTGGATCGCCTGCGGTAAGGAGTGTGCAGTTCACCGTGAATGCTGATCCCGTAACAAGGATTGTGAGCAGTGCTCCATTTATGGTAAGACCAAAATCTTCATCGCCCGAGTGGATACCTGGTAACGGAAATTGTGTTATCTGCGCGACACCTTTTTCCGACGTCAACGGAAAGGGTATGCGCGGGCCGACGAAATGTTATAAAGTCGTCTTCAGCGAGTCTACACCAGATAATTCGCTGACAGTGGTGGATGTTCCACTCAGGATCAGAATGATCGACAACATTCTTGTTTCCAACATGGGCTCCGGGAACCAGTGGGTATATAACGGAAACGATATTCCTGGTGCGACTGGACCAATATACCAGCCGTTGTATCCGGGAAAGTATTATGTCCGTCAACCAGGACGTGCTGTGTCAGATGTTTCCAACATTGTAAATTATGGCAAGATGCCTGAAGCGGTGAGTGCGCCAAAGATTGATGTGTTGCCAAATATGTCGGAAGGATTTATCCAGGTGAAAGCGCAGTCGCTGCCACCGCGGAGCTCTTACAGGCTGATGCGGGGTGATGTTACGATACAGCAGGGTGAATTGTTCGACAACAGAATCACATTGTCATCTCCACTACCGAAAGGCGACTACAAGGTTATTGTAAATGGAAAACGTGATGACGACGGAACGATGTTCAGGATTCGGTAAGCCAGTCTATTTATGAGCGATAGGGTCTCCTGTTCCATCCGGATCATTGAGAGCGGTGCCCATTGAATTTACCTTTCCACCATTGATAAGAAGAATTCCTGCGACATGTGGTGCTGCCTGGGAAGTCCCGCTGATGAAAGCATACTTTCCCTGCATATAAGTAGAAAAGATCCTTACGCCCGGGGCGGCAAAGTCAACAGCCTCATTGCCGTAATTCGACCATGAGGCAAAGCGGTCCAGGCTGTCGATAGCGCTGACGGTGTAAATATTTTTCCCATTGGCACGGGCGGGTGACAACTCAGTGGCGGAAATGCCTTCGTTGCCTGCGGCCATCGTGACATAAAATCCCTTATTGCCCAGTGCGCGAACTTCATCATCAAGAATGGAGGAGACATCCGCGTCTACGACGAGACTGAGATTTACGGCATCACCAGGTTTTCCTTTGGAGGAAATATAGGCTATCGCGTCAATGACGTAAGACACAACCCCTTTCCCTTTGTCGTCGAGCACTTTCAACCCGACAATCTTCGCGCCGCTCGCGACACCGAGAGTTCCGATGTCGTTGTTGAGAGCACCAATGATTCCAGCGATGTGTGTACCATGACCCTGTCCATCTTCGGCTGTATCGAAGTCCGGATGAAAGGAACGGCTTCGCTCTTTGTCCACGTCGAGGTCTGGATGATCAAGGTCTACACCTGAATCAAGGATCCAGGCAGTTTTGCCACGTCCGTCGCCATACCCAACTTTGTTCACGTTCCATGTAACAAGGCTGGGCTCTGCTACTTCAAAGCATGCGCATATTGAAACGACTTTGTCTGGCTCAATCTTCAGGATTTGCGGATCATGTTTTAAACGTTCTGCCTCCGCCGCAGACAAAGTCATTACATAGATGTTTCGGGTACCGTGTATTTCATTGATGAGGCGCGCTTCAGAAAGATTATGACGACGAAGCAGATTTAATCCTTGCGCACGAAGCCTGCCTCCGGAAGTTCCGTCTTCGGCGGGAGTTGAAATAATATAGCGATCTGTAATCACTTCTCCGGAGATTGAACTGGAAGTAATGCACGGATCGGGATCATTGCCCCCGGATTCATTGTCGCATGACGGAAGCATGAGAAGACTTAGCAACGCCACGACGTAAGAAAGGAGTAATCTCATTTTCGAAATAGCCCATTTGGGGAATGACAAAGATACAAACTCTTCCCCGAACGACTATCACGTCAAAAATGATACGGAAATCTAAATGTATTGGGAAAGCGCGCCGTTAAGCTGCTCCTTGATTTGATTACAGCTCACAAAGAAGCTCTTTTCAACCACCTGGATGTTCAATAGACCCGATGCTTCGTCCCAGTTATAGTCGATGACAATTCCAAAGGGTCCGTTGACAGTTCCACTTGGTCCTGTGAGAGCAAATCCCTTTGCGACGAGCTGTCTCGTAATGGATGAAAAGATTTCCGGAGTTATTCCGCTGTATTGAATTGGATCACAAGCTGCCATAGAATTTTTTTATTCATAAAATAAATAATAGTGCCAGTACAATAAAGGTTGTCAATTGAGTTCGGGAAAATGAACAGCCTTGTGTTCGTAAATGTACAGGAGATTTGGACTGTTTGCAGTTCTTTAATTGCATTGAGGCTATTTTTTTCTGGCATGCTATTTCCCGTGGCGTCGCTTTAATCTTATGGATAAAGTGACCAGATTTTTTTTGGTTTGTTCAGGGTCTGATTTCACCTTTCTCGAACAATGTCCTTCCGAGAAGTCTAAGTA
>JAEYXN010000274.1 GCA_023431285.1 Bacteroidota bacterium | reverse complement strand
TAGCCACCGAGTGGGATAGCACTTAGTGCGTACTCTGTTTCGCCTTTTCTGAACGACCAGATCTTCGGCGGGAAACCGATAGAAAATTGCTCCACCCGCATTCCAAAATACTTTGCTGCCAGCAAGTGGCCCATTTCGTGCACCGCTACCAGAATTGAAAGACTCAGCAGCAGCTGAGCAATCATTATCATTGCATCCATTCCTAAACTTTATCGGTTAATGATTGATCGTTTTATGACTTTTAATGTATTCCCCCGCGATAAGACGTGTTTTCCGGTCGGATTCGACGTAGTCATCATAAGCCGGATCGGAAATATAATCCATTTTCGAAAGACAATGTTCCACAATGTCAGACATTTGCAAAAATCCCACCTGTTCTTCAAGGAATCTGGCGACCGCTATTTCATTGGCCGCGTTCAACACACATGGCATATTGCCGCCCCGTCGCAGTGCCTCATACGCTAGTGCAAGGTTACGAAAAGTTTGGCTATCAGGTTTTTCAAACGTAAGCGCCGGATACTTTGCAAAGTCAAATCTTGGAAAATCTGAAGCCAGCCTGTCCGGGTATCCTATCGCGAATTGAATTGGCAACTTCATATCTGGCAGGCCCATCTGCGCTTTAATTGACCCGTCCTGAAACTGAACCATCGAATGAATGATGGATTGGGGGTGTACGATGACCTCGACCTGATCAGCGGACAATCCGAACAGCCATTTTGCTTCGATGACTTCCAGACCCTTGTTCATAAGCGTCGCTGAATCGATAGTAATCTTCGCACCCATGGCCCAGTTTGGATGCTTTAAAGCCTGAGCTCGCGTCACATTTGCCAGCTCGCTTCTCGTCTTCCCACGGAACGGACCGCCGGAAGCAGTGAGGATCAGTTTTTCAATTGGATTATGAAACTCGCCGACCAGACATTGGAAGATGGCCGAATGTTCAGAGTCGATGGGATAGATATTTACACCGTGCTTTCTTGCTAAGCCGGTGACGAGTGCTCCTGCGACAACGAGTGTTTCTTTATTCGCCAGCGCAATGGTTTTGTTTGCCTCAATCGCTTTTAGCGTTGGCTTCAAACCACAGTATCCAACCAGCGCTGTCAGAACCATATCGATGGAGTCCATCTGAACGACAGAAGCGAGGGCATTCTCACCGGCGTAGACTTTAATGCTCTCACCAGAGAGCGCTTCCTTTACATGCCCGTACTGCGTTTCGTCGCCAATGACAACCGCATTCGGTTTAAAGAGTTTTGCCTGTTCGATGAGGAGGGCCGCATTGCTATTTGCAGTGAGGACTTCAACTTCGAATCTGTCCTGATGATTCGAAATGACTTCGAGTGCCTGTGTTCCTATTGACCCGGTAGAGCCGAGTATCGCTATATGTTTTTTCTTGTCAGAGTTCATGTAGTCTTCACCTTACGCACCTGCATTCCCCGCGAAGGCTTTTAGTTTATCCGCGATCTTTCTGTCATTCGAAAGACGCGGCACTTTGTTCTGTCCTCCAAGCTTGCCAAGAGATTTCATGTAATCAATAAACGCGTTACGTTTTAAGGAACAGATTTCAAGGCGACGAAGGACATTTCCGCTGATGAGGTCATCGTAATAAACATTTAATGCGCGGAGCTGGTTATCAAGTTCCAGAGAAAAAGCTTCCAGATCGCGTGGGGTCTGTGAAAACTCGATGAACCATTCGTGGTGAGGCAACCCATCGTCCGGGGTCACCTGCGGAGCCACTGTGAATTCGATCAATTCAGCTTCGGGGAATTTTTTTAGTGTGAATTGCATTGCCTTTTCCACTTCCTCACCAATCACGTGTTCACCAAAGGCGGAGATAAAATGTTTGATCCGGCCGGTTACGAGTATCCGGTATGGATTTTTTGAAATAAATTTTATGGTGTCGCCGATGGAATATCCCCAAAGGCCTGCATTGCTGTTAATAACCAGCGCGTAGTTCTTATTTAATTCCACTTCTCCGATACCCAGTCGTGTAGGGGAATCGTTGAAGTATTCATCTACAGGAATAAATTCGAAGAACATTCCATGATTCAGAAGAAGTAACAAACCTTCTTCTTTTTGTGAATCCTGGTAAGCAATAAATCCTTCAGACGCGGGATAGGTCTCAACAGAGTCGATCTTTTTTCCTATGGATTCTTCAAGTCTTCCCCGATAGGGTTCAAAGTTCACACCACCGTAAACGAACATTGAGAAATTAGGAAACACGTCTTTTATTTTCTTCCCTGTTCGTTGTTGAATGCGATCGAAGTACATCTGAACCCACGGAGGAATACCAGAGATGAGGGTCATGTCTGTGTGGATAGTCTCGTCGATAATCTTCTCGAGCTTTTCCTCCCAGTCTTCAATGGTGTTAGTCTTATAGCTGGGTTTCTGATTGGTGCGCAGATACGCGGGCACGTGATGGTTCACAATTCCGGAGAGTCTACCGGTTTTGACGCCGTATTTCTCCGAGAGTTCCGGGCTGCCGCTGAGGAAGATAAGTCCGCCGTCCAGAAAGGATGCATTGCCGGTTTCATGAACGTAGCTGAGCAACGCATTCCGCGCGCTATTAATGTGATATCCTATTGAGTCTTTGGAGATGGGGATATATTTTGTGCCGGAGGTGGTTCCTGAAGTTTTCGCGAAGTATGCAGGTTTCCCTGGCCAAAAGACGTCTCTTGCACCATCGAGAACCTGTTCAATGAAGGGACGCATCTGTTCATAGTCCCGAACAGGAACCTGTTTACGGAAGTCATCATGTGTTTTGATGGATTGAAAGCCGTGAACCTTTCCGAAAACTGTATCTCTCCCGCGGGATATAAGATACTTAAAGGTTTTTTCCTGTGCGGCGATAGGGTTCATTGACCATTTTTGCGTCTCTGCTGCGATGTGAGCGGCAAATGGTTTGGCAAGAATAGATCTAAATCCCATAGTTCGACGCAAGATAATAGAAGTTGGCCGAAAATGCGCCCCGACCGCCCGGGTAGAATCCTATTTTGCTGCTTCGCGTTTATATTTGTCTGGATTATCCCAACTAATTTTGACAGGCGGACATCAGCACTATATTCGATTGTGATATGAGAAACACACTGAAGATCATTGTTATTGGATTTTTGGCAGGTATTGGCGGTGCGTATTCGTTTTACGCGGCTGTCATTGAGGATAAGATGAACACGACTGCCGAGGCCGTACCTGCTTATAGTCAGGTGCGTCGTGATTCTCCGGCGTTTACACCCTCTCCATCGCGGGCATCCGATATCATTGAAAATGGTCCGGATTTTAGTTCGGCAGCATCCAAGGCTATCCCAAGTGTTGTTTTCATTAATAGCATTTCACGAGGTGCTTCCTATTCCTACTGGGATTGGTTCTTCGGTCAGGGTGGAGGCAACAGCCGGACTGAGGTCAGCAGTGGTTCCGGAGTAATATTTTCTACGGAAGGATATATCGTTACAAACAATCACGTGATCGCTTCCGCGGAAAGGGTTGAAGTCAATTACAATAAGCGCACGTATCCTGCCGAAGTGATTGGAACGGATCCGTCAACGGACCTGGCCGTTATCAAGATCAGCGAAACGAACCTTCCTTCGATCAATCTCAGTACATCGAAGGATGTGAAGGTTGGCGAATGGGTGATCGCGGTTGGAAACCCGTATACCCTTGCATCTACTGTGACCGCCGGGATTGTGAGCGCGAAAGGTAGAAGGATCGGAATCCTGGAGGACAAGTTTCCTATTGAGTCGTTTATACAAACTGATGCTGCGATCAATCCCGGCAACTCGGGTGGCGCGCTGGTGAACAGAAACGGTGATCTTGTGGGGATCAACTCTGCAATTCTGTCACGCACTGGTTCCTACACCGGTTATGCTTTTGCGATCCCGGTGGATATTGTCAAGAAAGTTTTTAATGATCTAGTGAAATATGGTGTAGTGCAGAAGGCATTGATTGGCGGAGCGGTCATAGAGTACAACTTTGAAAATGCGAAACGTTATAACCTCAATACGAATGTAAAAACATTCGCGGGTGTTTTGCTGGAGAGTGTTGATCGGACGGGGCCTGCGGCGGATGCGGGTCTGAAGCCTGGAGATGTGATTACAAAGATTAATAATGTAACTGTGAACACGCAGAGTGAATTCGAAGAGGAGATCAGTTATTTTAATCCCGGCAACAAGATATCGGTGACCTACCTTCGGGAGGGTCAGCAGAAGACAACGTCGATGACGCTTGTGAATCGCAATGGGACCACTGATATCATCCGAAGAAATATTGTTACCAATGCAAAACTTGGCGCACAGTTCGAGGCTACCCAGTATGGTGTAAAGGTATTCGGATTAAAGGAGAACAGTCCATTAAAACAGATTGGTGTTCCTGAGAACTTCACGATTGTCGCGATCAACAGAGTGCGTGTAAAAGAACCGGAGGAAGTCATTGAGTTCTTTGAGAAGTTCAAAGGGCAGGGATATTTGTATGGGATCAATAGTTCGAAGCAACAGGTGGAGCTGCCGTTCAGAATAAGGTAGTGTTGCCGAAAAGAATTATAGATCGGCTTAAGGATTTGCTACAGAATTAAGGTAATCTGTTTCAGGCTACCCGCATCTTGAGTTTCTTGCCGAGCTCATCGACAGAAGCTTTGAAGTTGGGATCAGTCTTCATCATGTCTTCCACTGATTCAAGGGCATGGATCACGGTAGAGTGGTCTCGTCCTCCAAAGTTTTCTCCAATCAGGGCGAGGGTAAGCTGGGTATACCTTTTACAGAAGTACATCGCAACCTGGCGAGGAATAACGATCTCACGTTTTTTCACTTTGCCTTTCATTGCTTCAAGGTCTACCTTGAAATAGTCTGCGACGGTCTTTTGGATGAAATCAACGCTTACGTCCGATTGAATCTCCTTGATGATATTTTTCAATACCTCTTTTGCGAGTTCGAGGTCGATCTCTTTTTTCAAGAGGGTAGCGTGGAAGATCAGTGAGTTAAGCACGCCTTCCATGTCGCGAAGGTTCGTGTCTACGCTATAGGCAAGGTATTCAGAAACCTCTGTGGGGATCTGAATGCCATCGGCCTGCATCTTGCGGTTGATGATGGCAAGTTTCGTTTCAAAGTCAGGTTCCTGCAGATCGGCGGTGAGTCCCCATTTGAAACGTGAAAGGAGTCTTTCCTGGAAACCTTTCAGATCACGTGGAGGGCAGTCGCTGGTCATTATGATTTGCTTGCCGGACTGGTGAAGTTGATTGAAGATATGGAAGAACATCTCCTGGGTTTTCTCGCGACCGGCGAGAAACTGCACATCATCGAGGATAAGCAGGTCTACCTGGAGATAGAAGTTCTGGAAGTCCTGAATCTTGTGATTCTGAAGCGCGTTGAGGAACTGCGTGGTAAAATCATTTTGATCGACATACAACACTACCTTATTCGGCATGTTGTTTTTGATTTCATTCCCGATAGCCTGAACGAGGTGAGTTTTTCCTACACCAACGCCACCGTAAAGCATAAGGGGATTGAATGAGGTCACGCCAGGTTTCTTTGCGACAGCCAAACCCGCAGAGCGTGCCAGTCTGTTACAATCACCTTCCACGAAGTTATCAAAAGAGTAAGCAGGATTAAGACGTGAATTTACTGTTTGGGGATTGAGTGCTTTGAATGTAAACGGCGAATAGTCATCCGCGCCGAAATTTCCATTCACTGCGCTCCTCCTCATGTTTGTGCTGCTATTCGCGGGATAATTCACTGCTACGGGAGGAGCTTGTTTTCCACCGCTATCAACTACAACGGAATATTCAAGACGTCCACCGGCGCCAAGAACGGCGTGGATTGCTTTCTTCAGAACAGGCACATAGTTATCCTCGAGCCATTCATAGAAGAATTGCGAAGGAACTTGAATAGTAAGTACTTCCCCTTCCACTCTCAAAGGCACAATGGGCTTGAACCAGGTGTTGAAATTCTCTTCACCTACGTTCTCCCGAATAATATCGAGACAATCGTTCCATACGGTTCCTGAGCTAACTTCCATTGTCTTCATTGGATTTTTTTGGTTTCCGTGGGGGAAAGGGAGACAAAGATGTAAAAAAAGAGATAAAGAAAACAATAGCCGCCAATCTTGATTTTCTTAAAAAAAAGGTCCATGAACATCAGCCTTTGAAAACCAAATTTATTTCCAAATGGTGACAAGGATCGGCCATTGGTTGACAATCATCATGTAATCCAAGGGATTGCAGAATCAACTTTCGAGCAAGTAATCGACACTAAAATTTTTCAATCATGAGAGTCACGCATGTGGAGCATATCGGCATTGCCGTAAATGACCTGAAAGAAGCGATCCGGTATTACGAAACGATACTCGGGTTAACCTGCTACTCTATTGAAGAGGTTCCGGATCAGAAAGTCCGGACTGCTTTCTTCAAGATAGGAGAAATAAAACTTGAACTGTTGGAGGCGACATCGCCTGACAGTCCGATTCACAAATTCCTGCAGAAAAAAGGTGAAGGCATTCACCATCTGGCATTTGCTGTTGACGGCTTGCGGGAAACACTGACAGAACTGGATGAAGAGGGCGTCAAACTTATTGACAGGGAGCCGCGCAAGGGCGCGGAAGGATTAAAGATTGCTTTTCTACATCCCTCCTCTTCGCATGGCGTCCTGACAGAATTATGTGAACA
>JAEYXN010000109.1 GCA_023431285.1 Bacteroidota bacterium | reverse complement strand
ACGACGAATGCCGAGGCTGGCATCCACAGCCGCAAACCCACACGGTACATGAAATCCGGAGGACTGCTTAAGGTGTGCCATGTCGCAGGATTCATCAGCTTTTTGCACTGTGAGCATCTTTGATTTTCAGCGATTTTGACGTAGTATCACAGCACCGCAACTATATTGGTGAGACATATCAGAAGTAGTGGTAGAGGAGGGTTGTCCCCCTGTTGTCCACCTATCCACCCCCTCCTCATCCCCTGTCCATAGCATTTATAGTGATAGACCCAAGAGGCAGAGAACAGGGGTAGAACAGGGGGACAACCCCCCTGAAGAGTGGTTTTTGGTCTACCTGGGAGCTACTAATCTACGGTGGTAACGGCGTGTTGGGAGCGTCCCTGCGGGTCGGGCTGTCGGCACTCGCCAGTCAGCGCGCTCCGGCGCACATTCCGGCCCACTGCAGCGGCGGGCTCAGACAAATGCCTCCATCCCTCGCGCTGGTTTCCTATTGGAAAATTGTACTACCTGGCGCAAGTGTTCCGAAGGGTCTTCGAGGAGAGAAACACGCCCATCATTACGGATCTACAATAACCGGCTGCCTTGCCGACAGGCTGACTGGCTGACCCACTCTGGCGCAAGTGTTCCGAAGGGTCACTTGTGCCTTTCCATGTTGGCAGTCTTCAGACTGCGGTTAACTACACTCTTTGTGCAGACGACATCTTATTCAATTAAAAAGTAAGTCTGAAGACTTACAGCATTATAGGTCCAAGTCTCTCTGCGCACGCACCACCGCTTAAGACTTGAACCAGCCCATTTTGCCGATACTTGGTATTTCTTCTGGGACACTCCCATCCTTATGGGTCTACAATAACCGGCTGACTGGCTGTCTGAAGACTTGAGCGTTTTAGGTCCGAGTCTCTCCGCGCACGCATCAACGCTCAAGACTTGAACCAGAACATTGGGAAGGATTACGTGTGAGCTGCGAAGAATGTGCGAATAACAAATGATTCGCCGGTACGACTTTCGAAGAACGGACCTGCGCGAGGGATGGAAGTGGAAAGCCCACAGCAGCGCGAAAGCAAGTGCGTCAGGGCGAGGACTTGTAACGACAGCCCGGCCCGCAGGGACGCGCCCAACGCTCTTAACATTGAAAAAGTAGTCTCGATGAGCGAGAGAAACTCATTACATCATGGGCCGTTTCTGCGCTTCCACAGCCTTCATGCTTTCGCGAGCTCTTCGGTGCAGCTTTCATTACCCATGCTGAAAGGCAAAAAGTTTATGAATTCTTCTCTGAATCGCTTTCCCCGCCAGGGATTGGCCCTAACTTTCGGGAAAGGATTTTTCTATGCGGTCTAAGAAATTAATATGGATCTCGTTTCCGGTAATTCTGCTTGCCGGACTCTTCTTCCTCGGCCCTCAACCGGAACCACCACGCTTTGATCCAGCAATGCCTGTAGTGCCTTCGGATCCCTCCGGGTTGGAAGACTACATCAAACGTAAAGAGTCACAACATAATGTCAAGCCACAGAATGAATCGCAAATAGTTTGGAACGACTCGTCGCGGGATAAGACAGAGTATGCAGTTCTTTATCTTCATGGTTTCTCGGCAAGCCAGATGGAAGGAGATCCTGTTCACCGCCAGTTCGCGAAAGACTTCGGGTGCAATCTTTTTCTTGCGCGCCTGTCTGACCACGGTATCGATACCACTGAAGCGTTGTTGCTCTTCACAGCAGACCGTATATGGAACTCTGCAAAGGAAGCGCTCGCTGTTTCTAAACAACTGGGTCAAAAGGTAATTATCATGAGTACGTCCACTGGAAGTACGCTTGCGCTTAAACTTGCTGCTGATTACCCGGATGACGCGTTTGCCCTGATCAACCTGTCACCCAACATTGCCATCAACAATGGCGCAGCGTTTCTGCTGAATGACCCCTGGGGACTGCAGATTGCGAGACAGGTGATGGGTGGGAAATATCGTGACAAAGGTGCCGACCCTGATGACCATGGACGATACTGGAATAATAAATATCGGCTGGAAGCTGCTGTGCAGTTGCAGGAGCTCATTGAAGAAACAATGACTAAAGAAACGTTCGAACGTGTGACACAACCGAGCCTGACGTTGTATTACTACAAGAATGAACAGGAACAGGATCCGGAAGTTCGCATCGATGCGATGTTGAAGATGCATGAACAATTGGGTACGCCTGAAAACATGAAAGCTGCCGTGCCTGTTCCGGATGCGGGAGCCCATGTGATCGGAAGCTCACTTACTTCGAAAGCTGTTCCAGCTGTTTCGCGTGAAATAGAAAAGTTCGCTGTTGAAAAGTTAGGGATGAAGAAGCGCGACTGATCATTAATTCAGAAACGATTTCTTTGCTGCCTCGAGATCTTCCGGTGTGTCAATTCCAATTGTTTCCGTTTTTGTTTCGGCTACACGAATAGTGAATCCGTTCTCCAGCCATCGAAGCTGTTCCAGTGATTCTGTTTTCTCCAGCGTTCCCGTTGCGAGCGCGGTGATCGATTTAAGTATGTCAGCACGATAGGCGTACATGCCGATATGTTTGTAAAAGCTGTGTTTGTCCAGCCATTGTTCCTGAGGGACGTTCCGCACATGCGGGATCGGTGAGCGACTGAAGTACAAAGCTTTTCCATTCACTCCAACGACAGCCTTGACAACGTTTGGGTTAAACAACGATGCAGCGTCGTCAATCCTCTTCACCAGTGTGGCAATCTCTGTCTGAAGATCAAGCATAGAGCCCAGGAGGTCAATCTGATCCGGCATAATGAAAGGTTCGTCTCCCTGTACATTGATCACGTAGTCGAAAGAGTTTGTCTGCCGGGTCAGCACCTCATAACATCTGTCGGTGCCAGACACATGGTCTTCTCTTGTCATGCATACGTCTCCACCAAAGTTTTTGACATGCTCAAATATTCCCTGGTGATCTGTGGCCACGATCACGTGACTGATCGTCGATGCTTTGCGTACCTGCTCATACACTCTTTGGATCATGGATTTTCCTCCAAGGTCGGCAAGTGGTTTTCCGGGAAAGCGTGTTGATGCAAAACGCGCAGGGATCACTCCAAGAATCTTCATCAGGATTTATTTATGCTGAAATCTTTCGTACACGAAGGGAGGTGGTCTCTGCGCCAACTACCTCGATGTTTTCACCCGGATCGATGTATTCGCCGTGAGTATAAGCGTCGTAGATTTTTCCATCGATCAAGACTTTGCCGGAGGGCCGGAGCACGGTGTGCGCGATACCTGTCTTTCCGGTCATCGGTTCAACAGTGAACGTAGAAACGTATCCTTCTGAGCTTGCCTGTGTGTCCATGAGAGCCACCTTTCGGAAGGCTTTTGACTCCATGAACCTTGAACCACCTGCGAAGAGCAATACTATCCCCCCGAGAATTCCTCCAAGCGCCGCGAGAGTTGCTGCGATAATCTTGTCACCTTCTACGAAATCAAAGTTGAAGAAGTCGTTGTCCAGCATGATCAGTACAAGCGATGAAATCGTAATGGTGATGCCGGCAACCCCGGCGATCCCAAAGCCGGGAAGGATGAATATTTCAATTGCAATGAGGGTAATCCCGACCAGCAACGCGATGATTTCCCAGGCCGCTGCGAGGTCTGCGAGATAATAGGGTGTGAGGTAGAGTACGAGGGCAACCAGAGAAGCGATTCCGGCGAATCCGAATCCGGGAGTCTGAAGCTCGAAGTATAGTCCACCGATAAAGAGAAGAATCAGGAACCCACTGACCACAGGGTTAAGGAAGAATGCGATAATCCTGTCGGTTCCGCCCAGCTCAAATCGTGTGAGCTCGTAGTCGTCCACCTTATTGCGTTTGAGAATGTCTTCTATTGATTCAGCTTTCGCTTCACAGAAACCATACTTCAAAGCTTGTGCGGTCGAAAAAGTAATGACCTTTCCAGCGGGGGAGATGCTGTCAAGCGCAAGGCTTTCGTCCACCATCTTCTCAGCGATGTCCGGGTTTCGGTTGTTCTCTTCTGCCAGCGACCGCATGATGGTTCGTGCGTACGACTGATATTTGTCTGGAGCTTTCTCGCCTGAGTTACCTACGACGACTGTTGCTGCACCTATTGTCGCACCTGCAGCCATGTATATACTATCACACGCAAGTGAAATCATCGCCCCGGCTGAAGCCGCATCGCGATTGATGAAGACCCACACCGGAGCTTTATGCCCAACGATCTTGTCGACGATCTCTTTTGCGTCCTGAAGTCCGCCGCCGTAAGTGTCCATTTCGATGATCACTACAGAAGCGTCGATCTTGTTAGCATGGGCAAGGGCCAGTTCGACGTAACGTCTCATTGCCGGATCGATCTCCGCTTTGATGTCCATGACCATTACCTTCGGCCTCTGCGTCTGTGCCATCACACAATGTGCTGACAACAAAACTGACAGGAGGAGGAGAGTCTTGAAGTATTTATTCAGATCGGGCACGCCGCTTTCTTTCAAAGTTGTGTAGTGTATCCTAAACTTGCATAAAAGTAACAAATAACGAAGTTGGCTGATTCGCCCGAACAGAAGTTTTTGCTCCGTTTCAATGGAAATATATGGAACATCGTTGCTGATGATCACACGCTTCTGATCGAGGTTCGTAACCCGGAGCAGAAAGTTGTTTCTTTTTCGGCGTTCGATATAGACGGAAACGAATTCCTCTGGAGGGACAAGGTTCTCGAAGAGCCATGGTGGGTGAATGCTTCTGCCGTGGCAGGAGATAAGATCATTTTTACGGTTTACCTTGATACGAACAACCCCGACAAGAAAGGTGTGCTGGCATACTCGAGGAAGGATCTTTCGCTCATCTGGTGGAATAACGATTTTTCGTTGAGTGAGCTTGGAACGGATTCTGTCCTTGGATTCTCTTCGCGTCTCGGTTTGAAGGAATTGATCCTCGACATCAACACAGGAAATCCGGTGACGAATGTTCCGCACACGCGCGTCGCACCTTCTTCTTTACTGGAAAGACCGGCTCAATACGCAGAGGGGACAGAATATTTCGAGACTGTCAGACGTTTTTTAGCTGATCGGTTAAATTTTTCTGCTGTTTTTGCGTTAGAATATCTTGAGGCTCGAAATTCAATTGTTATTTCGGCGTATTGCAAAGATCAGGATAATTTGGCCAACTATTTGTTCATCTTGTCTGCCGAAGGAAAAGTGCTTTTGAAAGAAAATCTTGGAAGTCAGCTACCAGGAATAGGCCTCGATACTTTTTTCGTGCTCAAGGGTTGCGTAATTTTCGTGAGGAATAAGCTGGAGCTGCTAAGCTATAAAATGCTATGATCAATGAACTGATTCTCGCGGGTGTCTCATTTTTTCACCCGCATGCGCACCTCGATTCGTTGGGTGTCGAAACCGTAAACGGGAAGATTTTTGTCATTCATAAAGTGGATGAGAAAGAAACGCTCTATGCGATTGCGAGGCGTTACGGCGCTTCTGTTGCCGAGATTGTCTCCGCTAACCCAGGACTCACGACAACTCTTGAAGTGGGACAGGTGATTAAGGTGCCATATGTTTCCAAATCACAACCGCGCAAAGAATCTGCTGCGGCCACTGTTCACAAAGTCGCGGCGAAAGAGACGATGTACTCCATCTCGCGGCAATACGGAGTCTCTGTTGATGAGATCCGTAAGTGGAATAATCTGACAGATAACAATATCTCAATAGGGCAGGAGCTGATTGTCCGCAAGCCTGCGTCGGGCGCAGTGGCAGTTGCGACTGAACAAAGAAAGACAGACCTCGTAAAGGTTCCGGCGAGCGGTACGCATACCGTTGCCACTAAAGAGACCCTTTTCTCTATCTCGCGCCAGTATGGAGTGTCTGTGGGCGATATACGCGCATGGAATAACCTTTCCAGTGATGAGCTGCAGGTAGGACAAACCATCCTGGTGGCGGCACCTGCAAATGCGGCACAGACTACTGCGCAGAATCCTGTTGTCGTGGAGAGGAAGACTACCCCTGCGGAGCCAGCCGAGACACCTGTGAAAACTGCTCCGGCTACCGAGCGTACTGAGCCTCCTGTGAGGAAGAACGAACAGGCCTCGACCTCTTCGACGCCACCACAGACCATTCGCATCTCTGAGTCTCTGAAGAACAGTGACGAAATCACTGAAGCCGGAATAGCTGAGATGATCGATGGCACCGAAGGCAATAGGAAATACCTGGCCCTTCACCGTACTGCTCCGGTGGGAACCATCCTAAAGGTGCGGAATGAGATGAATAATCGTGAAGTCTTTGTCCGGGTGATGGGTAAGCTTCCCGATACTGCAAATAACGATAAGGTAATTATCAAGATTTCGCGCTCTGCCTACGATCGCCTGGGTGCGATCGATCCGAAGTTTCGGGTCGAGCTGACGTACTACAAATAGCGCTTGGATAAGCCGGATAAATAATCTGATTCGCCTCTATTGATCTGAAGCCATCCGGAAGGTTGGCTTTTTTTCCAGTTTGAGTGTTTCATCCGTTTTGCGAAGGAACTCCTGGTTTGCTTCAATGAATTTGTTGTACGACCACACTACGCTGTCATATAGGAATCTGTGATCCACAAGGCGCTCATTGGCTACGTGGATGTCATTGACCAGCTTCTGTAAAGTTTTGTTGTAAGAGTATTCCCGTCTCGATTGCACATTCGATAATAATTCGTCCAGCATCGCGTCCGTTGCAATGTCATATTCGGAGATCACGTCGCGGTTGGCCATTGATTTCTGTGTGTACCGCATACGCATGAGCTGATTGATCCTGGACTCCAGGGAGCGCAGGTTGGAATCTGGCTGAGAGACATTCACTTCATGAAGCAGATGCTGCATTGCTTCAATCTTCTGGTTGTCGTCATTGATCATCACGTTCCAGATCTTGTGAATGCTGTCGTACAAGGATAGATATCTGTCTGTAAGGGAATCTGCGCGTGTAAAATGAGTTTGCTCGACCGGTGCCGATGGAGAACCGCAGCTGAAGATGAGAGGCGCCAGAAGGCCAACTGAAATGGCTAGTACAAGATTTCGCATGCTTTAATAAGAGGCCTCTTTATGGTGTCTGTACGATGGCACCGACCCGAAAGTTATGGATGTTTTCAGTGAAAAGATATTAATGTATGATTTTGATGAAATTACAGGGGTTTAAACTGCTCAAACGCCTCCCTGCAGTCTTCACAATAAAAAATTGCCCTGCATAACGTAGGACCGAATGGTGTTTTCATTGTGGTATTGGTTCCGCCGCACCGAGGGCATTCTGCGTAATCAAGGATGACGAGGTCTTCTATGATCTGCAATGGGGGTGGAGGAGCGAGTCCGAATTTCTTCAGGGCAGCGCGTCCTTTCTCTGAAATGTTGTCACTCGACCACGGCTTTTCAAATGAAACAGAAATGGATACATCAGATATCCCCTGAGCGGAGAGGGTTTCGCGGATTTCCGATTTCATTAATTCCAGCGCAGGACATCCGACGAAGGTTGGCGTCAAAGTTATCTGTACCGTGTCTCCAATGATATCCACCTGGGAAATAACACCAAGGTCGACCAGCGAAAGGACGGGAATCTCCGGATCTTTCACTTCTTCAAGGTATGCGTATACTTCCTGCGTTGTAATCATATTCTAGTCACTTCCTTACCATTCTGCAGACGGATCAATCCGGAAGACTTCGCTCATTTCGTCAAGCAAGGGCTGCAGATGTTCAGAGTGTTCTCCTTTTCGTCCTCCGTAGACGGGAGTAATGTCGTTGATATACGGAAGCGCAAGGCCTGTTTCCGCGAGAACCTTCTTTACTGTGACGAGCCATCTTTCCTGTAGTTGCTTTTCTCCTGGGAAAATACCTGTGGTTATCAGTTCGTTTTCATAGGGAGATTCTTCAAACATCCCAAGCGCATAGGGGATGGCTGTTTCAAGAGACTGTTGTAGTCGACTGATACTTTCCTCCGTGGCGCTTCCCAGTTGTTTGATCCATGTGTTGGCATGCATGGTGTGGTATCGTATCTCACCACGGATTTTGACTGATAATTCAGCCAGTGGTTTGAATGTTGACGACGCAAGCATTTCGAATCGGATCATTTCCGCTGTGTCGAAAAGGAAATGACGGACAAGGCTGAAATCGTATTCTCCATTGGGCAGCTCGACAAAAATGCAGTTACGAAAGAGATTCGAGGAACGCATAAAAGCGACAGTGTCTGGATCCTGTTCGCCAAGCTGATTGAGTAGTTGGTACAGTGCGAGGCTGTGGCCGATCTTATCCTGCGCCATGGAGGAAAACGCAATGTCTTCCTCGAGCAGAGGGCCAAACCCTGTCCATTCAGAATTACGATGACCAAGTATCAGTTGGTCATCCGCCATTTTGTAAAGAAGCTCTTTTAGTGCGCTTTCATTCATTGGACGACTGTCTTTGTTCAAGAAACCGTTGCAGTTTTTCTCCTCCCTTGTACGCCGTAGCGTCCCGGAATTTCTTTTCGGGCAACGTTGTCCACAGATCAAGTTCCTCCTGATTTGTCTTGCGGATCTGCTCTTCGGCGACGGCCCAGACATTGAAGAAAACCTGAGATGGATCGAGAAATTGTTTTGCTGTGATGATGGCTTCCTCCGGAGTTTTCGCCTCTTCAGATCTGAAATGGACATGTTGTTTTCCACGTTTCGGTAAATGAAAGATCTCGAAGAGCCGGATGTTTTCATTTCCGTTCCCGGGTTCTGTTTTCGCGAGGATATTGTACGCGTTGGTTGACCCATCGGTGGTCGGCGTCACAAAAATCCTCGCTGTTTCCACAACCCAGAGAGCGACGCAGGTGAACCGCCGGGTGAAAGTTTCTTTTGCGATGACAAAGGCCATTTCCGCATTTGGGGCATGCACTGCTCCTTCATGTTGAAATGGTTTCCCCGCGCGGGGTTGCACAAAAACCTCGAAAGTACAGAGCTGGGGAGTCGTAATATCATTGTTCGCCGAATCGACGCCGGGTAATCGGTTCACACGCGGATCTAATGACTTCACGACTTTTTTTGGCTTAAAATTTTATATCTTAATTACGAATCCACCGTCACGATGACCAAGTATCTCGACTTTATATTCGCCCTAGATTTTCTCTATAGGTATTATCCAAAGTACCACTCCAACGAACTTTTGTTGCTTGCCGACGATGTGGTCAAGTGGCTCAACAATGAACTCCCGGAAGACAGCAGCAAGCTCATTTATCTTAAAAGTTGTTTTAGTTCACCCTACGAGGCACTCCATGCCATCCGCAAAGAGATTTCGTTGCTGGCCGGGCCTTTCATGAGAATGAACTAAGTGACTCATGCCAATGGCGCCGTATATGTGCCTTGGGAAACTTTCCTCAACGCTTCGCGGATCCATCTCCCTCGCTGTTCCGCAATTCTCCGAACCTCGATTCGCTCCTTATTGCAGGGGCCGTCGCCGTTAATCACCCTTTTGAATTCTTCCCAGTCGGGTTCTGTGTACTCCCACTTTCCGGTGTCCGTGTTTTTTCTCAGCGCCGGGTCGGGAATAGTAAAGCCCAGCTCCCAGATTTTTGGTACGTACATGTCCAGAAACTGATTTCGCATTTCATCGTTTGTGGCCATTTTCACTTTCCATCGCATTAACACCTGCGTATGCTCTGAAATCTTATCCGATGGCCCGAAGAAATGCATCATTGGTGGCCACCATCTGTTAATGGCGTCCTGAAACATTTGTCGCTGGGTGTTGGTACCGGCTGCCAGAAAGATCACACAGTGATGACCATACTTCAGGTGAAACGATTCCTCTGCGCAGATACGCTCGAGAGCCCGGCAGTAGGGTCCATAGCTGCCCTTTGCGTTGGCCAACTGGTTAACGATGGCCCCGGCGTCAACGAGCCATGATATGAAGCATGCATCGGCCCACGTATAGGCCGGGTAGTTGAAGATATTGGAATACCGGGACTTACCAGAGATCAGATCCTGGATCATCTCCTCGCGCGTCTTTCCCAGAGTTTCGGCCGCGCTGTAAAGAAGCTGTGCATGGCCTACCTCGTCCTGTACTTTTGCCAGGAGAGCCATCTTGCGTCGAAACCCTGGGGCACGGGTGATCCAGGTGCCTTCAGGGAGTGCGCCCATGATTTCGCTGTGGGCATGTTGTTCGATCATCCGGATAAGCTGCTTCCGGTACAACTCGGGCATCCAGTCGGAAGGCTCAATTTTCTCCCCGCGTGCAATCCTTTCCTCGAAGGCTGTCAGCTTCTGAGGGTCTTCGTTGCCGGGATCCGTGTTCTTAATGGTTTCGAAAATATTGCCGCCTCCGTACATCTCAATAGGATATGCAGGTTATAAATCACTTCCTTATAGCGATTTACGACATTAAAACGGTTGCGCCAAACGATTGTTAGCCTGAATAATTAGATTTTCTTCAAACCGTTGACCAGCATGTCAGCCAGTTGATAACCCAATTGCTGTGGGTCGATTGCGGAACGGGGATCGTACCACATAGGCATCCAGTTCAAAGACGAGAACAAGGTCATTACAGCAAGCTTCTTATCGATTCCGCTCTTGAATTCCCCGTTCTTCACACCTTCTTCGATGATGCTCTTGAAGCGGTTGATATAGTTGATGCGCAACAGGAGGAAGTCACGCAGATAAGGCTGACTTAAATGGCGGTGCTCATTCATGAAGACTGCCGACGCAGTGAGGTCTTTGGCCATCACCTGGATGTGACCGATTATTCCCTTCTTAAGTTTCTCGATTGCTGATACTTCTTCTTTCTCCACTTCTTCAAGTGACTTGCGGAACTCGGCAGCCATGTCGAAGCAGAGGCTTCGGAGAATCTCTTCCTTTGACTTGATATGAGAGTAAAGACTGGCAGCCTCAATTCCTAAAAGCTGAGCCAGATCACGCATTGAAGCCGCCGCATAGCCCTTGTCCTTGAAAAGCTCTGCAGCCTTCCTGATCACCTGTTCTTTCCTGGATAAGTTTGAAATTCCTTCGCTCATATGTTCAATAATACAAAACTTAAAGACAGTCTGGAGATTTATCTTTAAAAGTAGCATTCAAATCACTCAAATAAAATTGAACTGGCAAAATCACCCTTTGAAAAGAAAAGGCCTGGAGGAAATTTCCCCAGGCCCTTGATGCAAACTTACGTTTATAAGTTGGCTAGAAGATCACTCCAAAGCTGAAGGCGTTTAGCTTCGGACCTTTACCCTCCTGGAATAGCTCGTTCATGTCGTAGTTGAAAAACAGATCCGTAGAACGGTATCCGATTTGCAGGCGTGCTCCATAGCGGAAATTGTTAAGATAGAAGCTGTCGCGCTCCTTGTCTCTTTCGCGTCCATCCCCATCGTTGTAAACGATCTTCGAATGGCTTGAAATCCTGTAGGCTACATAAGGGCCGAAACCGATTCGGAAAGAGTTGTCATTGTATCCGTCCCAGAAGCGTGGCTTACGTCCGCGGTCTCCGAAGTCCAGAACAGGAATGAGAGAGGCCTGGACGAAACTCATTGAAAGCTTACTCTTCCTGAAGTCAGCATCACGTGGGTCGTGAGAGAAAACGACTCCATCATCAGTGGCTTGAATCAGAACGTTGTCGTCCTGGAATTTGAACGTGTACCAGCTCATTCCAAGTCCCCACTCCAGGAATAATTTTTTCGCGAGGCGACTTCTTTGAACAGAGGCGAGTCCGACGTACCATGATCCCCATGGTCTTACTGCATAGATCTCATTGTCGGAGGGAAATTCACCATCGTTCAGGAAGTTGTTTGTGCCAAGGTCGAAATTGAAGGCTTGCCAGGTGCGGTCCCATTTTCCTTTGCGATCGTCGTCATCATCATCATCATCATAATGGCCGTGATCAGGATTGCGTCTTTCTGATCTCCAGTCATCATCATCTGAATTGTCGTCGTCCTCTTCTTCGTTTTCGCTTGATGCAGACTCATCTTCTTCAGCATCTTCGTCTGTCTGATGGGTAGCCGACTCGTTGGCTGTTGAATCCATAGATGCGACGACTCCGTTCTTTTTGTCTTCTATTTTTTTCAGAACGTCTTTGAAGAGTTGCTGAAAGTCGTAATGCTTAAGGACATCGATGTCCTCCGGATCTTCAATAGTGAATATGATCTTGCTGGTTTTGGCGAGGTTCACTATAACGGTATCTTTTGCCTGTGCATTTGCGGCTGCGCAAATCAATGTTGCAGCAACTGCTATTAAGAAGTTCTTCATGAGATTATTTCTTTTGTCCACGTTGGTTGTCCGATCGGAAATTCAGCGCCAGAATTTCGTTCTTCTTCTGCCTCAGATCGCCGAAAGGATCCTGATTCACTTTCAGGTCCGCAGCTTTCTTCAGCAGCTTTTTCAACGTAGATGACTTCTCTTCATCGGAGGTTGCTTCAGTATTTGAATTTTTAACAATAAGATATTCGTCAGTGTCTTTTGTGCTAAGTACTATAGTAACTCTTTCCTTTTTTTCTTCCGGTGTGCTGGCGCGAAACGCAAGATTCACGGGCTCCTTATATTGTTCAACAGAAGAGTCGGGTACTACGACCGTTTCAGATTCGGCGATAGCAACCTGCGTCGCTTCATCTGTTATTACAGGGGGTAATTCCTGTAGAGGTTTACGGATAGAAGGGCGGCGGACCTCCTCTTCTTTGTTTCCTTTTTTCTCTTCGATCTGAACCTTATTATTGCTTTTGATAGCAGATTCAGATTTTACCTCTGGAGCACTGTTCTTCTCTTGATCAACATCAGGTTTTGATATTACAGTCTTTACCGCGATGGTTTCAGTTTCGTTTGAATTAAAATAAAATGCTGTCGCAGATAACGCCACCAATGTGACAGATGCCGCTACATATAGCCATGCGAACCCGTGCTTCTTCTTGTCCAGGCCGGCTTCGATCTTTTCCCAGGCCATTGGAGGGGCTGGCATCCTGGCGTCTCTCAATAGATCGCTGAATATCTTGTCAGGTTGTTGCTTCATCGGGTGTTAATTTTCTTTGTAATGACCACTCATGGCCAGCGAGAAGTTTTTGCAGGTAGGTCCTGGCACGGCTCAGTTGCGACTTGGATGTATTCTCGCTGATGCCCAGGTGTTCTGCAATTTCTTTGTGCGAGTACCCATCGATGGCGTACATGTTAAAGACGATCTGGTAGCCTGCAGGAAGCGTTGCGATCATGTTGATCAGATCTTCGGCTTCAAGGTGGTCGCCGAGCTGGTCGTAATCGGGTTCCCGGTCAGCGGATTCAAGATCAGCTTCAATGTACATGCTCTTGTGTCGTCGGAGCCAGGTGAGGGCTTCGTTAACTGTGATGCGACGGATCCAACCTTCGAAGCTGCCCTCGTTCTTAAACTGGGCGATCTTCTCGAATACCTTCATGAATGCGATCACCAGGATATCCTGTGCATGCATCGGGTCCTTCACATACCGGTAGCAAACCGCGTACATCCTGGATGAGTACAATTCATACAGATGCTTTTGTGCTGAACGTTCGCCTTTGAGGCAACCCTTGATCAGTTCATCTTCTTTAGGCCGGTGGATCTTAAGTCCCATGAGTGCTTGCAATTAACCGATGCAATTTCGATGGGAGAGGTTGCGTGGAGGGTAAAAAAATGTAAAACGATGTATGCGTGTGGTAAAACCTGGTATCGTCAGGGAGGAGAGTGGCAGCCATGACCAGAGGACGGT
>JAEYXN010000169.1 GCA_023431285.1 Bacteroidota bacterium | reverse complement strand
CGGGAAAGCACCTCTTCCCTGGCGCGATCGATGACCAGGTACATTTTCGCGAACCAGGCCTCACGCACAAGGCGACTATTCACTCCGAGGCGCGGGCTGCTGTTGCAGGAGGCGTTACCAGCTTCATGGAGATGCCGAACACCAATCCGCCGGTATTTACACAAGCGCTCCTGGAAGATAAATACACTATCGCCTCCCGCACATCTCTCGCGAATTACTCGTTCTTCATCGGCGCTTCCAATGATAACCTGGAGGAGGTCCTGAGAACGAATTTGAGGAACGTCTGCGGATTGAAAATATTCATGGGTTCATCTACAGGGAACCTGCTCGTAGATCGTCCTGAGAGCCTGGAGGGCTTCTTCTCGCGGTTCCCGGGCCTCATAGCCACTCATTGCGAGGATGAAGCCACGATCCGAAGCAATACCGAACGCTTACGCGGGAAGTACGGAGAAGATATCCCGGTAGAAATGCACCCCGTCATTCGAAGCGCGGAAGCTTGCTACAAGTCCTCTTCTTTCGCCGTGGAAATGGCCCGCCGTTATGGCACGAGGCTTCACATTCTTCATATTTCGACTGCCCGCGAAACATCTCTTTTTGATAATAAGCTTCCGCTGAAGGAAAAACGTATCACATCAGAGGCGTGCATCCACCATCTCTGGTTTGACGACAGGGATTACGCCCGCCTGGGAACGCTCATAAAGTGGAATCCCGCAGTGAAGACGTCTGCGGATCGGGAAGCCGTGTTTGCTGCTATGCTGGACGGACGGATCGATGTAGTTGCGACAGACCATGCGCCGCATACATTGGAGGAAAAAAATAATAAATATTTTAAGGCTCCTTCGGGAGGACCTCTCGTACAACATAGTCTGGTGGCGATGCTGGAATTCTACCACAGGGGGCAGCTTCCCCTTGACATGATTGCCAGGAAGATGAGTCATAATCCTGCGACCCTGTTTCGGATCGAAAAGCGGGGATTTATCCGCGAGGGATATTTTGCTGACCTGGTGCTGGTGGATCTGAATCGCCCGTGGACGGTTGAGAAATCAAACTTATATTATCAGTGCGGTTGGTCGCCGTTGGAGGGTAACAGGTTCAGCTCGCAGGTACTGCGTACGTGGGTTTCTGGGCATCCGGCATACGTCGAGGGGACGTTCAATGAGGGACAGGCCGGTCACAGATTGATTTTTGAATTCTAATTGCATTACTTAAGGTTGCAAATTCCACGGCGGTGGCTAAATTTGCAATCCCAATATCGGTGCTGCGACTCATGTGGCGGCAAATCCGAAAATGGAAAACGGTGGATGTAGCTCAGTTGGTTAGAGCATCAGATTGTGATTCTGAGGGTCGCGGGTTCGAGTCCCGTCTTTCACCCCAAAGGCTTCCTGAAGAGGAGGCCTTTTCTGTTTTAATCCGCCGTAGAACCACCGTGCTATTCTAACGTTTGAAATAATCATTGAACGCCCTTTTTTGACATTCAGGCGAAATCATACACGAACGATTTGGAGATGAAGGGAGGATTGTCTGGTCATTCCCCGTTAAACAACGGGACGGCTAGGGTAAATGCATCCGATGTCGGAGTTCTGGACGGTGGCCTGAAATATTTAATGAAAAAGTAAGGACCTGACAATATTGAAACCGGGGATTTTTTACGTTAAGTTGAAGTATGATTGCATGGGGAGATTATAAAAAGTTGACGTTGCGTGAGAAGATAGAACTTCTTTACGAGCACGGCACTTTCGTGATGGCGATTAGGTACTACGGATATAAAGTCAACCTGTATATCCTGGATAATTATTATCTGGAGGTATTCGTCAATCATAAGCATGCATTGATTGAGAAAATCGTTCCCTTAGACACCCGTCATCCAAGGATGAAATTCTATTCCGACCAGATCAAATTGCCCTGCGACCTCTTTGAATCCTGATGGTCCCACCAAATGTCTTCGTTAGATTAACCTGAGCACATGGAACGAAGCGTTCGTATAGGTTTCGTATAGGATCCGTATAGGGAGACTGGACACACTTCGCAAAACAGCTGACTAAATTTTAGTTTGCAACAGAATGCCTGAAACAAAAAAGAGGCTGCCCTTTGGAGACAGCCTCTTTTATTTTAAGGTCAGCTTAATCTAAGCGGTAGCCGCTGATGACTCTTCGAATTTCTGAGACATTCTCAGCGTTACAGTCTTCTTGGCTTTGTATCCGCAGTAACCACACTGGAAATGTTTCAGAAGTTCGCCTTCTTCCTCTACGGTTGGAGCCTTAAGGATTTCCTCACGAACAATCTTGAAGGTTTGGTAGTTACATTCAGGACAACGAAGGGCATGCAGGTGACCGGCATAACGCTCGATCTTAACATATCCTGTTTCTTCATCCTTCCATACGTCATAGTCAATTGAAAATACATTCTCTTCCGCCTGCATCCCTTCATCGAGGTAAGCATCTTCTTCTTCTTCACTCAGGAGCTTCATCGCTTTACCGGTCTTCGGAGAAATCCGTGGCTTGTAGCGCAGAGCCTTCAAGCGTTTCTCGATGAAGAATGGATAATAAAACTTCAGAAGGTTCTGGAAGATCAGGGCCACGATCATACCCATCGCGAACGTCGTGAAGAATCTCACGAATACCCAGAGTGCACTTAATTCTACAATGGTTGAATTCGCGTAGAAGCAGCAACCAATGATCAGGACAATGGATGCGATCCAAAGAGTCTTGATCTCACTTCTATTAATGTAATCGTACTTGGACTTGGCATCCTTCATTGTCGAAAGACGAGCCACGTGAAAAATCACCATTGCGATAGCGGCCGCCCACGAAAAAAATGCAATGTTTCTAGCCATCGTGTTCCAAGATTCAAACTGCTGTAGATTTTCTGGCTCCATATTTAACAGGTTGGTTTATTCCTTAGTATAACAAATATAAAGGGCTGATTTAATTTTACCTAGCGCCTTCCGTCTAATGAACCGCTAAAATAACACTAATTTGCTGCCCGTTTTTCGTCAATAAACGGAGAAATCTAACGTCATCCCTAACGTTCGCGGGATGGTCATTTTTTCCTCAGGAACTTACGGATCAACGCGAGTGTCTCATCCGGTTTTTCCACCATTCCCATATGACCAGTGTCGACAAGGATTTCAACTTCGATGTGCGATCCGAGGTCGCCCTGCTTCACCAGACTATCTTCAGGAATTCCTTTATCGCTATCTCCCCCTATCAGGAGCACGTTCCCCGTGAATGCCTCCAGCACCTTCTGATTGTCGCGCCGGTCACGCATAGCCGTCGTATACCCCGTCACGGATTCAGCAGTGGCCTGGACTGTAATATTCCTTATGGTTTGAATGGCGGGGTGATCCTGATCGGCAAAAAGAGGTTGAATGAAATTAGACGTGAACGCCAGGACACCGTTCGTTTTCACAAAGTCCACGACTTTGGTCCGAGATTCTTTCTTCTCTGAGGAGTCGGCGAGTGCGGTGGAATGAAATAAAACCAGAGAATGAAACGACGATGGGGATTGCCGCGCCATCTCAAGTGCAACATATCCGCCCATAGAATGACCAACGATGGCTGCCGGGGATGAGATCCCAACTGCTTTCATCCAGGCCAGTATGCGGGTCGCAATGGTTGTCAGAGAGAACGATCCCTCCATGAGCGGACTATCTCCGAAGCCCGGTAAATCCGGCATGAAAACAGTAAAATTTTGCGCAAGCTTTGGTGCGAAGTCATCCCAGACCTGACGATTCATCGGAAACCCGTGTAACAGGATCACCGGACTTCCCGCGCCGAGTTTATCGAAGGATATTCCCTCCTTCATCTATATTGATTTGAACTCAACTTCCAACATTTCACAAACAGATTTCTCGATACCTTCGGAATCGAACCCGCATTCGTGCTGTAGTTCCGACTGCTCCCCATGCTCGATCACAGCATCGGGTATACCAAGCCTTCGAACCTCAGCCTGATAATTATTGTCGGCCATGAATTCCAGGATCGCTGAGCCGAACCCACCCTGGATGCATCCATCCTCAACCGTCACAATCTTCTTATAACGGATGAAGATCTCATGAAGAAGCGTTTCGTCAAGTGGTTTCGCAAAGCGCATATCGAAATGCCCGACGCTGATTCCCTGTCTCTCCAGTCTTTCACAAGCCTCACTTGCCGAATTTCCGATATGTCCGAGTGAAAGGATGGCAAGATCCTGACCTTCGCGCAACTTTCTGCCGGTACCAATTTCTATTTCCTGGAACGGAGTTTCCCATTGAGGCATCACGCCCTGGCCGCGGGGATATCTGATCGAAAACGCCTTCTCCTTCCGTGGCAGTTGTGCAGTATACATAAGGTTGCGAAGCTCCTCTTCATTCATCGGAGAGGCGATCACCATATTAGGGATGCACCGGAAAAAAGCAATATCGTAAGCGCCATGGTGAGTCGGTCCATCAGCTCCGGCAAAGCCTGCGCGGTCGAGACAGAAATTTACGGGCAGGTTCTGAATACATACATCATGAACGACCTGGTCGTAGGCCCGCTGCATAAAAGAACTGTAAATATTGCAGAAGGGGACTAGCCCCTGGGTTGCGAGACCCGCCGAAAAAGTAACAGCGTGTTGCTCCGCAATGCCCACATCGAAAGCGCGATCCGGCATCGCCTTCATCATAATATTCATTGAAGATCCCGAAGGCATCGCCGGAGTAATCCCGACTATTTTCTCATTCTTCTTTGCGAGTTCGACAAGGGTGTGACCAAACACGTCCTGGTATTTCGGAGCCTGAGGTACTTCATGCACCTTATGGTGGATCTGCCCCGTGATCTTGTCAAATTTTCCGGGTGCGTGCCAGGTTGTTGCATTTCCTTTCTCCGCAGGTCCGTAGCCTTTTCCTTTAACGGTGACGCAATGCAGAATCTTCGGACCTTTGATATTCTTCAGATCATTGAAAATCGTCACCAGGTGATTTACATCGTGCCCGTCAACAGGACCGAAATAGCGGAGATTGAGCGACTCGAAGAGATTACTTTCTCTTAGTAAAGTGGACTTGATTCCGTTCTCCACCTTGGAGACGATCTCCTGCGCGCTCTTTCCGAATGCCGACAACTTGCCAAGCATGTTCCACACTTCGTCCTTGAGCTTGTTGTACGTCCGCGAGGTAGTAATATCAGTGAGATAATCCTTCAATGCCCCGACGTTAGGGTCGATGGACATGCAATTATCGTTCAGAATGATCAATACATTTGAATCAGAAACGCCGGCGTGATTTAATCCTTCAAAGGCAATCCCGCCGGTGAGGGCACCATCACCGATCACAGCAATGTGTTGTTTATCCTCTGCTCCGAGATACTTCGATGCCATCGCCATTCCCAGCGCGGCGGACACAGAGGTAGAAGAGTGTCCAACACCAAAGGCATCATATTCACTTTCCTTCATTTTCGGGAAGCCCGACAGCCCACCATACATGCGATTGGAATGAAACTGATCCCGTCGTCCTGTGAGGATCTTGTGGCCATACGCCTGATGCCCTACGTCCCATATAAGCTGATCATATGGTGTATTAAAAACATAGTGCAGGGCGACAGTCAGCTCCACAACACCGAGACTCGCACCGAAGTGGCCGCCATAAACAGAAACGTTGTCGATGATAAACTGGCGAAGCTCTTCGCAAAGCTCCACCAACTGTGCCTGGTCCAGTTTCTTAAGATCTGCAGGACTATTGACGGCTGAAAGAAGCTTTCCGGGTGTAATAAGCATAAGGTAAAGTTAAAAACCTGTTAGATTTCTTTAACAATCTATGAAGGTAACTGTTTAGTTTTTTCGCGCAAATTGACGGGCAACGGTAAATGACTGTGCTAAACCACGCAAATTTAGCACGTAATCAGGGAATAAAAATTCCCATTCCCGAATCGGTTATCTTTTTTACCTTTGCCTTTCTACCTATGGCAGCATCAGAAAATTTCGAGGTAAAACTACCGCTTTTTGAAGGTCCTTTCGACCTTCTTCTGTTCTTCATCGAACGCGATGAACTCGACATCTATGATATTCCCATTTCGAAGATCACCAATGACTTTCTGAATTACATCCATCAGCTGGAAGAACTAAACATCGAAGTCGCGAGCGAGTTTATTCTTGTCGCCGCAACCTTGATGCGCATCAAATCAAAGATGCTGCTTCCGCGTCCGCAGATTGATGAACAAGGTAACGAGGTCGATCCGCGTGAAGAGCTGGTGAAACACCTCCTCGAGTACAAGAAATACAAATCGGTTGTAGAAACCTTCCACAAGATGGAAGAAACCGAATTGATGAAAGAGAAACGCGGTAACCTGTCGAAGGAGTTGAAATCTCTTGCCGAGATTACCAATGTCGAGGCTGAGCTACAAGACGTCACTGTATTCAAACTGATGTCGATCTTCGAAAGGGTATTGAAGCGCCATGAAGCTGAGAAGAATAAACC
>JAEYXN010000101.1 GCA_023431285.1 Bacteroidota bacterium | reverse complement strand
ATATTGTCGCGATCGGAGCCTCTGCGGGGGGGCAGGATCCGCTAAAAGAATTTTTTCGTAGCATCCCTGCTGATAGCGGAATGGCATTCTGCGTAGTGACGCACCTTCTCCGAACGCACGAAAGTGTATTGGATCACATCATCTCTAAGTGCACCTCAATGCAAGTAAAGCGCATGGAAACCGGTGACTTTATCCAGCCAGATCACGTTTATGTGATGCCGGAAGGAGTTCGTGCCTTTATCAGACATGGCACAATTTTTCTGCGCAAGCGCGACGAAGACAGTTCCATTAATCGCACGGTGGATGAGTTCTTTTGTTCTCTTGCTGAAGATAAAAAATCATTGGCCATCGGCGTCATCCTTGCAGGAATGGGTGATGACGGAACACTTGGTGCCCAGGTCATCCATGAACATGGAGGACACGTATTTGTGCAGGATCCAAATTCAACAGAGTTCAAATCGATGCCCGAAAACACAATTCGTTGGGACCATCCATCCGAGGTGCTTCCACCTGCGTTGATTGCTGCCGCGCTTCGTAATTTTGCGGCCAGGAAAACCCGGAGTATGGAAAAATGACCTAGTGCTTTCCTAAAGTGACGTCAGGCTGTTCAGTCACAGGCTCTCTCCTGAAAGATCGCGCGTTCCACAGGGCCTGCTTGCGGACAGCATGATGGATGCTTGCGTTTACTTCATATCCTACCAGAAGAACAATTGTCACCAGTTGTACCCACACCATGATCGCAATGAGAACGCCGATCGATCCGTATACTTTATTGTATGTTCCGAAGTTCGTGATGTAATACGAAAACCCGTACGACACACCGAGTATAAGGAGTGTAGAGATGAGAGAGCCGATGGAAAAGAACCGCCAGTTATAATGTATTGCCGGACCGAAATAGTACAACGTTGATATTGCCAGGAAGAAAACGATAAAAATCACCAGAAACCGAAGGGCGAAAAGAAGGAATACAGTAAAGTCATTCAGGAATGGAAACTCAGGAAGATGTGCGAGGAAATATTCAAGCACGAGTTGGCCCACAACGAGGAGTATGATAGCAAGGAAAATGACGAATGCCAGGTTGATAGTCAGGCCTGTTGCAATGACGCGTGTCTTGAGTCCTGTGCGGTTTTCTATAGTCCGGTAGCACGCGTTGAAAGCCCGCATTAGTGCAAGGGTTCCGTTGGTGGAAAGGTAAAGAGAGAACAAAAAACCGAAGGACAACAATCCGCCACGCTGATTGCTTACGATGTCCAGCACAGTTGATGAAACGACATCGAACATCGAGGGAGGGATTTGTGCGCCGAGAAATTCCATGATGCTATCTTTATTTACGTCGGGAAAGAACTCTGTAACGTATGGGATAAGCGTAAACAGGAAGATGATCGCGGGAAAGATTGCAAGCAGGAAATTATACGAAACACCGTTGGCCCGATCGAGGATTTCGTCGTCGCGGAGATTCGTTAAGAACAGCTTGATTATTTTATAAAGCGAAACATTCTCATATTTTCTGAAGCGAATCTTCTTAAGCCATGCGATGAATATCCGGCCGGGGTTCCACTTTAGAATGAATCGTTTCTGGTTATACTTCATGAGAAATACGGTGCGAGAACTTTTTCCATCTCTTCGGGAGGCCGGCACGGACGGTTCGTTTTTTGATTTACGAACGCCAGCAATGTTTCACCCTGATGGATCAGTCTCTCGTCCTGATTGAAAATTTCATATTCAAACCGGATTTTTACTCCTGGTTTTTCACGAATGGTTGTCACGATCGTTAAAAGTTCGTCATAACGTCCCGGCGCAAGATACCTTGACTTATTTTCAAGTACAGGCATGATCACGCCCATTGATTCGATTTCCTTATAGGTCATTCCAAGCTGTCGCAGGCTTTCCACCCGAGCCACCTCATAATACATCGCATAGACACCGTAGTAAACATATCCCATCTGATCCGTTTCTCCATACCTGACTCGAACAGTAGTGCGGGATTGATACATCACTTATTTAGTTTTGCCGCTTTCTTTTGTTCGATCGTCAGCGCGCGTTGATACTTGACGGCGTTTCGCATGTGTTGATTATAGTCATGCGTGAAATTATGACGGCCGGAGAAATCCTCCTTAGCACACATGTAGATATAATTTGTATTGGCGTGGTTCAACACCGCGTCAATAGATTTGATGTGTGGCATGTTTATCGGCCCGGGAGGTAATCCGGCATTTTTGTAAGTGTTATAAGGTGAATCAATTTCTTTATGCTCATTCAGAACACGCTTCAAAGAAAAATCACCGGAAGCAAAAACAAGCGTCGGATCTGCCTGCAACGGCATGCCTACCTTTAACCGGTTTAGGTAAAGGCTTGCAATAACAGGAGCTTCATCATCACGAATGGTTTCAGCCTGCACGATTGACGCCAGTGTTGAAACCTCCAACTGTGTCAGGCCAACAGCCTTGGCTTTCGCCTTGCGTTCGTCGGTCCAGAATTTTTCATACTCTTCATGCATTCGTTCCACCAACCCTTGAGAGGATACGTTGTAATACACCTCGTATGTGTTGGGGATGAACATGCTTATCACATTATCTTTTGTGAACCCGTAGGGATTGGTGCCGGCAAACTGGATCAGGGCTGCCTCGAACTCCGTTGGAGTGATCGAAAGATTCCTGGTAATTTTCTCGGCAAGCTCTGAAATCAACCTGACATTGTTGAACGTTACCTGCACCGGCTCCTGAAATCCCGAGCGTAGTGTTCGGATAGCCTCCAGGTTGGTCATGTTTTTTCTGAGGACAAACCTTCCTGCTTTGATGTTCTCATCGTAGTCCATCAACCTCGCCAGGAAGCTGAAGGACATCAGGTCCTGGACGATATCGCCTTCGTGAAGTAGTTTCTGAACGGCCTTGAAGTTATCGCCATTCTTGATGAAAATCACCCGGTCTTCCTTGGCAACCAGAATATTGGGAGTGTACATTATCTGCCATGCATAGAACACGAAGGAAATGCCAAGGATGGCCAGGAAAAGAAAAAGAATTAGTCGCTTACTGGGTCTCATAAATCGGATTCGGCGGTAAAATTAAACAATTCATGCCATAAAAAGGGAACAACGGTTTCGGTGAGAATCGCACACAGATCATCGTTTGTTACTAATCGAACGCTTAATTTTGATCCATGTCAGCAGAGTTGTTAAAAATCCATCCAATAAATCCGGAGATGCGGAAAATCGCGCGGGTGGTAGAGAAATTGAAAGGTGGTGGTGTGATCATTTATCCCACGGATACTATATATGGTATTGGGTGCGACCTGATGAACAGGAAGGCAGTGGCCAGGGTATGCGACGTGATGGGGATCAAACCGAACAAGCTGGATCTGTCATTCATCTGTAACGATCTTGCTCAGATCGCTGAGTTCGTCCGCCGGATCGACACACCTGTATTCAAACTTTTAAAGAAGGCTCTTCCCGGTCCTTATACTTTCATTCTTGAATCCAGCAGCAAAGTTCCGCGGATATTGGATGTCAACAAGAAGACAGTTGGTGTGCGCATTCCGGACCACGCCATCCCAAACGTGCTCGTTCGTGAGTTGGGCAATCCGATCATTACATCATCGATTAAGGACGATGACAAGATCAAGGCATACACCACTGATCCTGAAGAGATGTTCGAAGATTTCCGTAATCTGGTCGACATTGTAATTGATGGAGGACCTGGCAACAATGTTCCATCCTCAGTCCTCGACTGTACCGGACCGGAAATTGTGGTGGTAAGAAATGCAGCGGGAGATGTTGATAGCCTTCTGTGATCATTGACCAGGGACATCAATTTTAGAGACAAAAGTCTGGCTGACAGACAGCGGTTTAGAATTTAATATTTGCGCGTGACTTCTCTTATCGAAATCCATTATCTGCCAGGCATCGCGTGGTTCTCTCTGGCATTGAAGGGAGAGTCAATACTACTCGAGAAGCATGAGCACTTCGTCAAACAATCTTACCGAAGCAGGTGTTACATAAACACTGAGCATGGCAGGGATTGTCTGAGTATACCTTTGAAAGGAAGGCATGGCAAAGTAGCTATAAGTGATATCAGGGTAGACCATTCTCAGAAGTGGCTGAACCATCATTGGCGGTCCATTCAGAGCGCTTACGGGAAGGCTCCTTTCTTCGAGCATTATGCTGATGATCTCCGAGTAATACTGGGTCGGGGACATGAATTTTTGTACGACCTGAATTACGAATTGCTGACATTGTGTCTTCAATGGCTGAGGGCAAACGTTCGCGTGGAAGAAACGACAGCTTATAATAAAAGTTATTCAAACGATGTCTGGGACTTCAGAGGACGATTATCAGACAAGGAGAAGCCCGCGACAGAAGATTTATTCCGACCGGTTCCTTATATCCAGGTATTTGGCAATTCATTTGTAGAAGATCTCAGTATTATCGATCTCGTGTTCTGTTGTGGGCCTGAAGCCGGTCGTATTGTGCGCGCATTATCAAGAGAGAATGAACAAATACGAAACTGACTGTGTTTCTTACTTGGTATTAAAACTTCGGGATTCGATAGCATAGGAAACCCAAAAAATTCTACATTTACACTAATCATTTCACTTTTTATATGGAGGCTAAATTTTCCAACCGGGTAAAAGAAGTAATCTCACTGAGCCGGGAAGAAGCGTTACGACTGGGCCACGACTACATTGGCACCGAGCATCTTATTCTCGGAATGATCCGGGAAGGAGAAGGTGTCGCCGTGGGAGTGTTGAAGAAATTAGGCGTACCGCTTGATGAGCTGCGTAATGAAATCGAAAAGATTTCTAAAGGAACAGCGACGCATCAGATCAAGAACCTGGCAAACATTCCTCTTACCAAGGCTTCTGAAAAAGTTTTGAAGATCACCTATCTCGAGGCTAAGATCTTCAAGGCTCAGCTCATTGGTACAGAGCATTTGTTGCTATCAATACTTCGCGATCAGGACAATCTGGGAACCCAGATTCTTAATAAGTTCGACGTCAACTACGAAACCGTTAAAGAGATGCTGGAGTATCAGAACGAGGGCCCCATGGCTTCACAGGACACAGACGATCCGGATGACGATTCATCAAAAATATTCGGAGCAGGTGCCGGCGGCGGAGGCAAAGAGAAAAAAGGAACCGAGAAGTCGCGGACTCCTGTCCTCGATAACTTCGGACGCGATCTCACCAGACTTGCTGAGGACAACAAGCTTGATCCTATCGTAGGTCGGGAAAAGGAGATCGAACGCGTCGCGCAGATCCTTTCAAGAAGAAAGAAGAACAATCCGATCCTTATAGGTGAACCCGGGGTAGGTAAGACTGCGATCGCGGAAGGCCTTGCTCTCAGGATCATCCAGAAGAAGGTATCGCGCGTATTGTTTGGCAAGCGCGTCGTAACTCTTGACCTGGCTTCATTGGTCGCTGGTACAAAATACCGTGGTCAGTTTGAAGAAAGAATGAAGGCAGTGATGAACGAACTGGAGAAGTCTCCTGACGTGATCCTCTTCATTGATGAGCTTCATACTATTGTTGGTGCAGGTGGCGCTTCCGGCTCACTGGATGCGTCCAACATGTTCAAGCCTGCCCTAGCCCGTGGCGAGATCCAATGCATTGGCGCAACGACTCTTGATGAGTACCGTCAGTACATTGAGAAAGACGGCGCGCTGGCAAGACGGTTCCAGATGGTAATGGTTGATTCAACCACTCCTGAAGAAACTGTCCAGATCCTTGAGAACATCAAAGAAAAATACGAAGATCACCACCACGTCATCTATACTAAAGAGGCCCTCGAGGCTTGTGTGAAGTTGTCAGACCGCTACATCAGCGACAGGTATCTTCCAGACAAGGCTATCGACGTAATGGACGAAGCCGGTGCGCGAGTGCACATCAATAACATCCACGTCCCTGAGGATATCGTGAAGTTCGAAGAGGCGATTGAGGATGTGAAGAAGGAAAAGAACCGTGTGGTGAAGAGTCAGAAGTATGAGGAAGCTGCTCAGCTTCGCGATCGCGAGAAGAAGCTCATCGAGCAACTGGAAATCGCGAAAGCAAAGTGGGAAGAGAAAACCCGTACTGAAAAGTATACTGTAAACGAAGACAACGTTGCGGATGTGATTGCAATGATGACTGGTATTCCTACTAAACGGATCGCGCAGAAGGAAAGCAACAAGCTTCTCAATATGGCCGACGAGTTGAGCGGAAAAGTAATCGGTCAGGAGGAAGCGATCAAGAAACTGGTGAAAGCAATCCAGCGTACCCGCGTAGGATTGAAAGATCCCAAGAAGCCAATAGGTTCGTTTATTTTCCTGGGCCCAACCGGGGTTGGAAAAACCGAGCTTGCCAAGGTTCTTGCAACATACCTCTTCGATAAGGAAGATGCTCTTGTCCGGATAGATATGAGTGAATACATGGAGAAATTCTCTGTGTCAAGACTCGTCGGAGCTCCTCCGGGATATGTTGGTTACGAAGAAGGTGGTCAGCTCACTGAAAAGGTGAGACGGAAGCCGTATTCAGTAGTGCTCCTTGATGAGATCGAGAAAGCTCACCCTGATGTTTTCAACATCCTGCTTCAGGTTCTGGACGATGGAATTCTCACTGACGGTCTTGGCCGCCGTGTCGACTTCCGTAACACAATCATCATCATGACTTCGAACATCGGTGTTCGTGATCTGAAAGATTTCGGAACCGGAATCGGGTTTGCAACCGCGGCGAAACGGGAGAGTGAAGAAGAGCACATGAAGTTGACGATTCAGAATGCTCTGAAACGCGCCTTCAGCCCTGAGTTCCTAAACCGTCTGGACGATGTGATCGTGTTCAACTCGCTTCAGCGCGAACACATTCATAAGATCATCGACATCACTCTCAAGAAACTGTTCGATCGTATCATCCAGCTTGGCTACAACGTTGAGCTGACAGATAAGGCGAAAGACTTTTTAGCTGAGAAAGGATATGATCACCAGTTTGGCGCTCGTCCTCTTAACCGGGCCATCCAGAAGTATCTGGAAGATCCGGTAGCAGAAGAGATCCTTCGCGGTGAAGTCGAAGAAGGCGGAACCATCCAGGCTGACTACGATGGCAAAGCAGATGTGCTTACCATTAAGGTTAAGAAAGCAAAATCTTCTTCTAAAGAGAAGAAGAGCGAATAAGACAAAGTTTAATAAGTCGAAGAAGCCACCTGAAACGGTGGCTTTTTCATTTTATGCCAGTCTCGTCAATAACTCCCGAAGAACTTGCGTGCGAACCACTCCGTGCTGACGAGAATAAGGAATAGCCAGAAGATCCATTTGAGATTTACCATGTGGTTATAGGATTCTTCAGAATGGATGACGGAACTCGCCTCCAGGTTACTCAGATCATTCTTCAGATTTTCTGTCTGCGAAGCAGAATAGAATTTTCCACCGGTGTTCGCGGAAAGTTTTCGAAGCAGGTTATAGTCGGCGGTAAGATTTTGCAACTCAGCCTGACGCGCGATGACGGCAAACTGTCCTTTTACTTCTTCGGGCTGACCGTTGATTGTGGTGCGCGACACATACTTATAAACTCCTTCCGACAAACCACCGATCTCGTACCTCGTATTGCCAGGACTGGTGACATAGTTGTATGAAGACTTCGTTCCGCTGTCGCCTGTGATCGTAATGTCAATCTTGTTTCCATAGACAGGTTCGAAGATGTCATTGTAGACCTGGCTTTCAAAAACAACGCTCTCGGTATCGGAGAAGTCCTGACGTAACGGGTAACTCTTGAATTTACGTTTGTCGTCTGTAGTGCTGAGATATTGGATGAGTTTCCCGAAAAGTTCATCGAAACCTTCGGTCTTTTCAGTTCGATCGTATTCATTTAAACGCCAGCGCCACAACCCTTCCCCTAACATGACGCCGATTTTTCTTCCGTCCTGGTTATCGATTGCAAGCAGTGGCTTTTCAGTAGAGACACTTCCGACGCGTTGATACAATACAGGTGTTGCTGTAAGAGGAATTCTGATTCTGCCGAAATGCACGGATACCGGAGGGTAGTCAGTTAAGACTGTGCTTGACTCTGGCGTGAGGGAAAAATTGCTGAAAGCGGGATTAGTTACCGGTGTGACCTGGTCGAACTCCCGTGGAGGAGAATCAAACCTCACAGGCATGTTATTCTGCGCAAGCACCCGGAGATCGGAGGCCTGTCCGAGAACCAAAAGAAGGGAAGCTTTGGACCGAATGAATTGCTGAAAAGCTGCATTGGAACGTCCACGAACATCGGGAGCCTGATGAAGAATGACCAGATCTATTTCATCTTGCTTTGTTTTCTTGAGATCGTTTTCTGCGACGCCCGGGATGTGGAGAAGAAATTCATAGTTGGAATTTTGCTCCACTATTTCGCGAAGTGGTTTTATGTCAGGATGCGCTGTTGCCGCTATAAGAAGTATCTTCTTTTTTCCTTCCACAACTTCCACGAACAACGAGCTGTGGTTGTTCCTGCTGTTGTATTCCTCTGGTTTCTTATGAACAACCACATCAAGTTTTTGAATTCCCTGTTCGCTGGCTGTTGGTTGAAAATCAAAAACAGCAAGCTGGTTGCGTTCCGCTTTTTTTGTGATGGTCTCTACAACCTTACCATTCTGTGAAAGATCGACGGTCACGTTTTGATCAGCCATGTTTCTCAATTGCAGCTCTACCCTTACTGGAAATTTGTTCCCCTGGTACGCGATCCGATTGTAGGAAACATTTCTTATGGCGATGTCCGAGCGCTCGGTGGTGTCACCCAGGCCAATAGTGTATACCGGGAATTTATAGTTTCCGAATAACGGGGATAGACCGGCATTATATATTCCGTCACTCGGAAGAATTACTCCGGCGAGGTTTCTTCCTTCATACTCCTGATGCAGATTTCGAAGAGCGCCGTGGAGGTCAGTTGACGTTCCGTCGAAGCGGATGGTATCCGCTGGAGTTCCCTGCAATGTTAACTGATGGACTTCGAAATCGCGGGTTTCCAAATCTCTGCTAACGTCGGCGAGATCTCCTTGAACTTTGGATAGCGTTCCTTTTCCTGAAGTTTCCTCAACAGACGCAGAATTGTCATACAATACGACAAACAGCGGCTTTTCAAACAGATTTGTTACCTGCTTTACGATAGGCCCGAGCAGTAAGAACAGTATTCCGAAGAAAAGGCCAAACCTTAACGCTGTGAGCGCATAATTCCAGTTCTTAGACCATGGGTGCCTCCCTCTATATAGAAGGTAAGCAAGACCTGCAGCTATGGCTAGGCATCCAAAGATCCACGCGGGTGACGACTCAAGTATTAATCGCTGCTGATCCATTTCAATTAATCAATATCCATACTTTTCTTTCCAGAGTGTTCGCAGGTATTTCCGTAGTTCATCTTCTCTTGGATTTTTCCCTGGATCATAAAACTTCTTCCCTTTGATCTTTTCCGGTAAGAACTCCTGTAGGGCAAAGTTATTCTCGAAGTCATGAGAATACTTGTAGCCTTTACCATAATCAAGATTCTTCATCAGCTTGGTAGGGGCATTACGGATATTCAACGGTACGGGAAGATCGCCGGTTTGATGCACAGTGTGCAATGCATTTTCAATCGCCATATAGCTGGCGTTGCTTTTCGGTGAGCTTGCCAGATAGACGGCGCATTGCGAAAGGATAATTCTGGCTTCAGGATAACCTATCACATTCACTGCCTGAAACGTATTGGTTGCGATTACCAACGCCGTCGGGTTTGCGTTACCAATGTCTTCGGAGGCAAGAATGACCATTCTCCGCGCGATAAATTTCACATCTTCCCCCGCTTCCACCATACGTGCAAGGTAGTACACGGCCGCATTCGGGTCGCTTCCGCGAATTGATTTGATGAACGCAGAGATGATGTCATAATGTTGCTCTCCACTTTTGTCATAAATGGCGATATGCTTTTGGGCGAGGTGCATTACAAGTTCATCTGTAATGATCACGTCTCCTTCAGTGGCATCAGCAATAAGTTCAAGGAGGTTAAGAAGTTTCCGGCCATCACCTCCGGAAATATTCAGAAGCGCGGCGTGTTCCTTGATTTCGATAGTCCTGTCGTTGAGAACTTTGTCGTTGGAAAGAGCCTGGTTTACGAGCCGCAGAAGTTTTTCTTCATCGAGAGCTTTCAAAATGTAAACCTGACAACGCGACAAGAGAGCCGCATTGACTTCAAAAGATGGATTCTCTGTGGTTGCGCCGATTAAAGTAATCGTACCCTTCTCAACAGCTCCTAATAATGCATCCTGCTGCGATTTATTGAAACGATGTATTTCGTCAATGAACAGGATGGACCGGGGGGAATGCTTCGCCTTTTCGATCACTTCACGCACATCTTTCACACCGGCGCTGACAGCACTTAACGTATAGAAAGGTTTTTTTACTTCGTGGGCTAGGATATTGGCGATAGTAGTTTTCCCGACGCCGGGTGGTCCCCACAAAATCATCGAGGGGATGTTTCCTAATTGAATCGCCTTCCTTATGACGCCGTTTGGTCCCGTTAGATGCTCCTGACCCACGAGTTCATTAAGCGTAGTCGGACGCATACGTTCAGCAAGCGGTGAATTGTAGTCCATTCAGATTCTCAAATTATCAGCAGCGTAATAACGGCATTGGTTGCTAGACTAAACAATATGCAAAACGAAAAAACGAGAACGAAAGTGCAGAATTTCAGAATGGTCTTACCCCAAGATTGACCGTACATCCTCTTCAGCGCGAAAGCTAAGTAGGCAGCGACCCAGACGCCGATTACCCAGACAAATGAATTGATTACCGGAACGAGGTTAAGAAGCATGTATACGCATCCTGCAAGGAAGAAGAAATTGTAGTAGTATATCGAAAAGACGAGGTGTTCGGAGTAGTAGAAGTCGCGCCTGATGTAAAACAGTTTGAGAAGCAAAGCGAAGATCGGCAGAAGAATAAAAAACATCTTCGGCACATTGGCGGTGAAGTGGGTCTTGAAATCTGTTCCAAAATGAGTTCCGGATTGAGAGTACTTTCTATGCACCGCGAAAATTCTGGTGTAGAGCTTACGTTTTAATGTCCCATCGCGCTGTGCAGCAGGGAGTGCACTTTGCGCGCTGTCGTATTGTTCCAAGGAAGAGTATCCGCCAACGACATTATCATACTTCCATCCCTTCGAATACTTTTCCGGGTCGCCGTACTCTTTCTTATAAGGATCTTGCTCACCGTCTGGAAGAATGCCTAACAAAAGAAAATAGACGAAGCTGATGAATACATACATTCGGGCCGGATGGAAATAACGCTCCCGCTTTCCCTCGGTGTATTCCTTTGCCATTTTGCCCGGGCGAAGAGCCATTGTTTTGATTGACGAGAAGAACTTGGATTCGAAGCTCCAGAAGGAGGAGGCGAAGTTGATCATCAATTCTCCGAAGGCCTGGCGGGGAGGAATGTCTTTCTGACCGCAATGTGAACAGTAAACGCCGACCAGTGGCGTGCTGCAATTAAGGCAGTTGTTGGAATTGGAGCGGCCGGAACCTTCTTCAGCTTCCACCGCTGCCTCGGCGAAGGGCAACGTCTTATCCATATCCGTGGAATATTGTTGAGGAGAAGACCGGAAGTTAACGGATTACGGCAAGTATTGATTGATCCGGTCAATAAGTTTCGAGAATTCAACCGGCTTTGCGAAGTAATCATCAAATCCCTGGTTTAGAAGTTCATCCTCATCTTCCGGAAAAGAATAGGAGGTGATAGCAATCACGGGGACGTCTTTATACTCCGGATGTTGCTTGATCTTCTTTAATGTGTCAGTGCCGTTCATCTTGCCCTGCCCCAGATTCACATCCATGAGGATAATGTCAAAATGTTCTTTCTCAATAAGCGTGAGGCATGATTCACCGTCAGTAACCTGCGACAGGTTGAACTCCAAACTGAGCAGTTTGCCCATTATCATTGCATTGACAGGATCATCCTCTACATGTAGAACCTTTCTCATATTTGTTGTCTAACGGTTTAAACGCCGTGCAAAGTTGCTTAAGCTACATCTTTTGATCTGCCTGAAAAGCGGGCAGGAATCTACCATCAGATCGTTGCTCATTAATAACGATTAATAAAAAATGTCACCCGTCCTGCTTCGGCGTGCGGCTGCCCCATTTTTAAATTAGAATGTTTTTTCATGGAACGCCTTGCTTTCTGGAGGATAAGGGCTATTTTTGCACTCCGTTGCTGATTAATTGTTCAGAAGCGGTTGAAAAGGCAGAAAACAACTTCGGAGATGCCGGAGGATCAAAAATATATCGCGGGGTGGAGCAGTTGGTAGCTCGTTGGGCTCATAACCCAAAGGTCACAAGTTCGAGTCTTGTCCCCGCTACTAGAGGCGAACTTTGTTCGCCTTTTTTTTTGACCGGGTTTTAAAACTGCCCGAAATTAGATGGTATGGGAGAGCAAACATTTAAGTCTGGATTTGTAAGCATCGTTGGAAAACCCAACGTCGGGAAGTCCACGCTTATGAATAAGCTGGTTGGAGAAAATGTTTCCATCATCTCCTCCAAAGCTCAAACCACCCGCCATCGCATCATGGGCATCATAAATGGCGCGAATTACCAGATCGTCTACTCCGACACACCCGGAATTCTTGAGCCTAAATATTCGCTGCACGAAGCAATGATGAGCTACGTGAAGGTGTCTCTGCAGGACGCGGATGTTATCCTTCTAGTTGTTACCGTGGAGGATACATACGAACCAGAAACATTCGAGCGATTCTCAAAATTTACCACGCCCATCGTTCTTGTTATCAATAAATCTGATCTGATAAAGGCTTCGAAGCTGGAGGAGAAAGTTGCCTACTGGAAGTCGCATCTCGGCAACGTGCGCTCCATTATCCCGGTGTCGGCACTAAATGGAAATGGAGTAGAAAAAGTATTGCCTGCTATCATCGAGGACATACCGGTTCATCCGCCCTACTTTCCTGAGGATGAATACACCGACAGAACAGAAAGGTTTTTTGCTTCGGAGATCATTCGTGAAAAAATATTTCTCAATTATGAGCAGGAGGTACCGTATAGCTGTGAGGTTGGGATTGAATCTTTCAAAGAAGAAAAAGACATTATTCGCATACGCGCCGTGATATATGTCGAAAGAGATTCACAGAAGGGAATCGTTATTGGCAAAGGCGGAAGTCTCCTGAAGAAAGTCGGAACGGAAGCGCGCAAAGACATGGAACAGTTTTTTGTAAAGAAAGTCTTTCTTGAAACCCACGTTAAGGTTGCTGAAAACTGGCGGAAGGAAAAATTCAAGTTGCGTCAATTCGGTTACCTGGATTGAACGGTTAAAAAATTAAGTAAGCAATGGCAAATATTGTTGCAATTGTAGGAAGGCCGAATGTCGGCAAATCGACATTCTTCAATCGGATGATCGAAAAACGGCAGGCTATTATGGATGACATGCCGGGTGTCACCCGTGACAGACACTATGGCTACGCGGAATGGACCGGGAAATTCTTCACGGTAATCGATACCGGAGGGTATGTTACCGGATCTGAAGACAAGTTCGAATCAGAGATACGCAAGCAGGTTCAACTGGCAATCGATGAAGCGTCGTCTGTGATTTTTATGGTGGACTGCAGAGATGGTCTTACAGGATTCGATAAGGAATTCGCGAACATTCTTCGTGCGTCGAAAAAGCCGATCTTCATCGCTGCCAACAAAGCGGATACGCCGGATAAGCACATGCTGGCAAACGAGTTCTATGCTATGGGACTGGATGCTGAAATTTTTCCGATATCATCGGAAAACGGAAGTGGAACGGGCGAACTCCTTGATGCGGTGGTAGCTACTTTCCCTTCGGAAGGTGTAGAGGATCCGGATGCAGGCATTCCAAAGATCACAATCGTCGGAAGACCAAACGTTGGAAAGTCATCGCTGCTCAATGCGTTGCTTGGCACGGATAGAAGTATCGTTACCGATGAAGCTGGAACGACAAGAGATGCTATCCACTCTCATTACAAAATGTATGGTAAGAACTTTATTCTTGTCGATACCGCGGGTGTTCGTAAGAAGGGTAAGGTTCGCGACGATGTCGAGTTCTATTCTGTTCTTCGTTCATTAAGAGCGTTGGAAGAGAGTGATGTGTGTATCGTTGTGCTTGATGCGGAGCGTGGTATGGAAGCACAGGATGTTAATTTGATCAGTCTCGCACATCGTCAGGGTAAGGGCATTGTGATCATGGTTAACAAGTGGGATCTTATCGAAAAGGATTCAAAAACCTCGGATAAGTTCAAGAAGCAAATCATGGAGAAGCTTGCTCCAATCGATTACATCCCCATCATTTTCGGCTCTGTTTTGGAAAAACAAAGGATATTCCAGGTAATTGAGAAGGCTGTTGAGGTGTTTGAAAGCAAGACGAAGAAGATTCCAACGTCTCAGCTTAATGACATAATGCTTCGTGAGATTCAGCATTATCCGCCACCATCGATGAAGGGAAAACACATTCAGATAAAGTATGTAACACAGGTTGGAGCGCGGTTTCCATCGTTTGCATTCTTCTGTAATCTTCCTCAATACATTCAACCTTCTTACGAAAGATTTCTCGAGAACAAGATTCGCGAGCACTTCACCTTTGAGGGTGTACCGGTGCGATTGATCTTCAAGAAAAAATAATTTGGTATGTGTGCGCAAGCTATCAGAGGCGTTACGTCTATCTTTGTCGCACATTAACCCTTCTAACTATGAGAAAACTTGTTGCATTTCTTTTCGTCTGTGGTTTCGCCGTAGCAGTTGTATCCTGCGGCCAGAAGGCCGATAAGGCTGATGCAGGTCTAGACACAATGACCGTGTCGGATCCAGCTCCTATCATCGACACTACAGCTACGGATTCAGCGACTGTTGTGCCTGTCGACACGACTATCGCCAAGTAGTCTTTGCACGATTTCAATGAAAGGCTTTAGAATATCTAAAGCCTTTTTTATTTTGGTGGCCGGAGCTCATCGATAAGTGCAGTGAGATCATAGCAGTGACGACCAATCAGATTCTTTCAACCTTACAAAACCATTTGCCGCCAGCGTCGGTGGAGTATTGCTTTCAATTATGGAAGGAAACCCCTTTCGAGCTGAAGGTAACGCGCAGTCGTAACAGCAAGGTTGGCGACTTCACCAGTAAGGGGAGTAAGAGTCATCCGCGGATCACGCTGAACAACGACCTGAATCCTTATCTGTTCCTTCAGACTTATATACACGAGGTCGCTCATCTGCGTGTGTATCTAAGGTTAGGAAACAAAGTGGATCCGCATGGGGAGGAGTGGAAGAGTACATTCACAGATCTGATGATCCCGGTGATGTGGGAGAATATCTTTCCGGAGGAAGTGCTGCACGAGCTCCGCCGACACATGATCAATCCGAAAGCCAGCTCTTATGCCGACCCGCGACTCATAGAAGTGCTCAGGAAGTTCGATAGAAATGCAAGTCAGTTTATTTTACTCTCCCAACTTCCTGAAGGAAGTATATTCCAGTTTCAAAAAAGATTTTTCAAGAAAGGGAAACTCCGCAGGACACGGATCATTTGTGTCGAACTAAAATCAAAGCGGAGTTACCTGGTTCCCAGTGATGCTCTCGTCAATAATGTTCAGTTGAGTCTTCTTTGAATGAGTTGATTCACATGGTCGAAGAAATTCAACGGTAACATTGTACGCCATTTTTCTACCTGAAGTGAACCGCCCATGTTGATGTACTGGTCGATACGGTATTTTCTGAATTCTTCCTGCACGAATTCCGGAAAGGATACGGCGGCGATCCACCCGTCTTCAACTTCTTCGAACCATTCTTCGTAATATGAGTCATCCGATCCGTGAAAATTCATCACATTTTCACCAATAAGGATAAACTTGCTGACGCCTTCATTCAGGAAATATTCCAGCAGGTTTCTTTTGAGTGTCATGATGTCATTATTAATGGCGTCGTTCCATTCTCCGATGAGCTCAATGACAGTAAAACCGATGTTGTAATCTGTGTAAAGTACTTTAACGTATAGCGTCTCCGACCCGAAGGAATCCCACGCCGGATCGATATAATAACCGTAGATTGTTTCGGTGTATAGTTCGTAGTTGTATTC
>JAEYXN010000027.1 GCA_023431285.1 Bacteroidota bacterium | reverse complement strand
AAGCAATACTATCCTTACGTTGAGCCCGCTCTTCAGCACCATGTCGATACCGCGCAACGCAGCCTTGATACCAGCGGCATCTCCATCATATAGAACCGTCACATTCTCTGTGAACCGGCGCATCAGCTTGATCTGCTCTTCGGTGAGCGCAGTGCCACTCGACGCCACAACGTTATCGATATCCGACTGATGCAGGGAAATCACATCGGTATAGCCTTCCACCAGATAACAGAAGTCTTCGCGACGGATAGCATTCTTCGACTGAAACAACCCATAAAGCACATTGCTCTTATGGTATATTTCTGTCTCCGGAGAGTTAATGTATTTGGGTTGATCTTTTTCTTTCGTGAGAATCCTGGCACCAAAAGCCACAACTTTGCCGGAAAGATTATGAACCGGGAAGATCACCCTTCCGCGAAAGCGATCGTACTTCTTACCGTCATCCTTACGGATCATCAAACCGGCCTTGTCCAGCATATCTTCGCTGTGCCCATCCGTTGTGGCCTTCTTGATCAGACTATCCCATGAGTTCAGCGCGTAACCAAGTTCAAACCGCTCTATCGTGCGGTCGTTGAAACCACGTTCACGGAAGTAACTGAGACCAACACTTTTCCCCTCATCCGTCTGGAAGAGAAGATCTTTGTAGTAGTCTTTCGCATAATTCATGAGGATGTACAGGCTGTCGCGTGTACTCTGAGCCACCACCGATTCAGGCGTATGCTCTTCCTCTTTAAGGTCAACCCCGTATTTCTTTGCCAGGTAACGAATGGCCTCGAGGTAACTCATCCCCTCGTGTTCCATCACGAATGTGATCCCGTCGCCACCTTTGCCACTGCTGAAATCCTTGAATATGCCCTTACCGGGAACTACATAGAAAGACGCAGTCTTTTCGTTGGTGAACGGGCTTAAGGCCTTATAATTCTGCCCGGAGCGCTTCAGGGATACGAAGTCACCGATGATATCCACAATATCCATCCGGTTCTTTACTTCGTCGATCGTTTCGCGCGAGATCATCTGGGTTGTCAGACTATGGGTTCACGACCCTTTAAAAGGCTTAAAGATACGAAATCAGGCCGTGTGACAATATAACCCGCTTCCGCCCCCGGTAGTTTCAATTTGGCTTCCGGATGAATTTATTGCAATCTGAAACCAGAAACCTGAATTTGATTTGAAAAATGAAATCTGAAATTTGAAATTCTTACTATTGCGATCGTTTTTACAACACTTTTTGTTCAACCAGCATGGAATACGCGCACGCCGACATTATTAAAGCCCTTTCCACCGTAGACGACCCCGATCTGAAGCGGGATCTGGTATCCCTCAACATGATCAAGGATCTGAAAGTTGAACCCGGAAAGATCTCATTTACAGTGGTTCTGACTACTCCGGCGTGTCCGCTCAAGGAAAAGATCCGCATGGATTGTGAAGAAGCCGTGCGGAAGGTTGCGGGTCCGGCAGCAAAAATCGATATCACCATGACCTCGTCGGTGACCACGCTGCGCGATAATGCGCCATTGCTGCCGAAAGTGAAAAATATCATCGCGGTTGCATCCGGTAAAGGTGGCGTGGGTAAATCAACCGTTACGTCTAACCTGGCCGTTGCCCTGGCCAAAGCAGGCGCAAAAGTAGGTTTGATTGACGCTGATATTTACGGGCCTTCAATCCCAACCATGTTTAACTGCGAATTCGAACAGCCGCTGGTAAAAACGATTAACGGTAAGAACATAATCATACCTATCGAGCAATATGGAGTAAAGCTTATCTCGATCGGGTTTCTGACTCCTCCGGACAGCGCCGTTGTGTGGCGTGGACCGATGGCAAGCTCCGCCCTGAAACAGTTCTTCAGCGATGCAGACTGGGGTGAGCTTGATTATCTCCTGATCGACTTGCCTCCGGGTACCAGCGATATTCACCTTACCATGGTACAAACTGTACCAGTTACCGGTGCGGTCATCGTGACAACACCCCAAAAGGTAGCACTCGCGGATGCGAACAAGGGAGTCCTGATGTTCCGTCAACCTCAGATAAATGTTCCTGTCCTCGGAGTCATTGAAAACATGGCGTACTTCACTCCTGCCGAGCTTCCGGAAAACCGTTATCACATCTTCGGAAAAGGTGGCGGAATGCAGCTGGCAGAAAAGTTCGATGTACCATTCCTCGGGCAGATTCCACTTGTACAATCAATCCGGGAAAGCGGCGACAGCGGGCTTCCTGCAGTTCTGAAAGAAGGACCTGCCGCAGAAGCGTTTTCCATACTTGCCGAAACATTAGCACGCAGAATTGCCATAAGAAATGCTAATTTTACACAAACACAGAAGGTCGAAATCAAAGTATAGCAGATGAGCACAATTGAAGAGATGACACAGAAAGTTGAAGCTTCGCTGAACTCAATCCGTCCATACCTCGTGGCTGATGGAGGAAATGTGAAGATAAATGAGATTACGTCCGACAATATTGTGCGGCTGGAATTCGTTGGTGCTTGTGGAAACTGCCGCATGTCAACGATGACCTTCAAAGCAGGAGTAGAAGCAGCGATCCGTCGGGACGTTCCCGAGGTCAAATCAATCGAAGTCATCAACCTGACTCCCGTTCACCCGTAATAACCGAGTGTACTAATTCGGCGCTTTTCAGGGGGAGTTTATTGGTTACTCTTTCCTATCTTTGGTAGATTAAGGATTATACTTCTTACTTTGTGCGCGCCCTATCTCCACTAATTGCTCTCATCGCATGCTTGCTTTTTGCACCCGGAGGCGCAGCAATCGCGCAGGAGCGTTGCGCTACCAACTATCTCCAAAAACTTCAGAATCGTCCTAAAGAAGCAGACCTCCGATTCGAGCAATGGCTCAAATCGCGAAGCAGCGTCTCTTCTCAAGACAGAAAGGATACCAAAGATTCTAAGAAGAGAAATGCCGCCTACGAGATTCCAGTCGTTGTTCACATCATTCACAATGGCGTTGGTCACGAGACGAACATTCCCGACGAACAAGTAATCAGCCAGATCCGTGTGCTCAACGATGACTTTAACAGAACCAATGCTGACGCCTCCCAGACTCCGGCGATCTTCCTGGATGCCGCAGGCTCTCTTGATGTGGAATTCGTTCTTGCCAAACGAACTCCCGATGGACTTCCCACCAATGGTATCGTTCGTGTACAAGGACCAAAGACAAGCTGGAAGGTTTCCGATAATTACTCTCTCAAGTCTCTCAGCTACTGGCCCGCAGAAGATTACCTAAATATCTGGGTCTGCAATCTGGAAGTCTATCTTGGTTATGCTCAGTTTCCTCAATCCGACATTCTCGATGGTCTTGAAAATGCATCAACGAACAGGCTAACCGACGGCGTGGTCATTGCTTACGATGTATTTGGGTCAATCGACGAGGGCAACTTTGCCCTGGATCCAAAATACAATCGCGGAAGAACAACGACCCACGAGGTAGGGCACTTCTTCGGTCTGCGCCATATCTCCGGAGACGATGAAGGCACTTGCGGTAATGTTGGCGATTATGTCGATGACACCCCAGATCAGGCTTCTCAAACCTACAACTGTCCAAGCCACCCTCAATCGTCGTGCTCTCAAACCACGATGTTTCAGAACTTCCTTGACTACACGAACGACGCATGTATGAACCTGTTTACGAGTGGTCAGGTTGCACGCATGCAGACCGTACTGGAGAACAGCCCCCGTCGAAAAAGCCTCACGTTATCCAGTGGCGCATCCATTCCTGACCCCGTGGCCAATGACCTTGGAATAAAATCGATCGTCTCTCCCCTCACAGGAGAATGCGCAGGCGAAGTGACTCCCACTATTGAAATCAAAAACTACGGAAGCAACATCATCAACTCCGGACAGATCCGTTTGCTGGTAGACGGTGTGGCCGTGGAAACAAAGACTTTCAACGTTACACTCGATGAGCTTGACTCGGAAATCGCTGTCTTCAGTCCGGTACAGCTTGACGGAGGGTTCGCTGTATTCTCTTTTGAGATCCTGCAAAGCAATGGAGGTACCGATGGAAACCCAACCAATAACTCAACAGAAAGAGCCGTTTTCGTTCCCGGCACAGTACCCACCCCGTTGGTTGAAGACTTTGATGATGATATCCCAGGCTGGCTGTCTACCAATCCTGATGGGCTATTCTCATGGGAGTCGGTTACCGTTCCCGGTCCGCCTGAAAACAAAGCGCTGAAGATCAACTTTTATGATTATGAAGACAGCGAAGGCGAGATTGACCTGATCGTAAGCCCGCTTATTGACCTCACGGACGCTCCTACCGCTCTATTGCTTTTTGATGTGGCCTATGCGCGCTATCAATCCAGCAATGACGGCCTCAGGGTACACATTCTCAGTGAATGCAACAACGATGTGATCAATGCCCCAATGGTTTATGAAAAGTCAGGAATTTCTCTTGCAACCACGGGAAGTCTGAATACTGCATTTACTCCGACGTTGTCGCAATGGCGAACAGAGTTGATCGATCTTTCAGACTACGTCGGACAAAAAATCCAGTTTGCTTTCGTCGGTGTAAACGACTGGGGTAATAACGTTTTTATCGACAACGTGAAATTGCTGACAGATGACTTTGTGAATTTATCCATCGCAAGTGTTGCCGCTCCGGCCCCGGTAACATGCATGGACAATATCCAGCCGAGAATATTAATTAAGAACCTTGGCAGCATGGTATCCTCCTTTGATGTCCGCTATTCCGTAAACGGCGTTGAACAAATATATCCTGTGCAGATGGCAATACCGGGGGGATCGGAATCTGAAGTTGTTCTGCCTGTCATCCAGCTTACGGGAGGAACCAATG
>JAEYXN010000015.1 GCA_023431285.1 Bacteroidota bacterium | reverse complement strand
CTGATGCCCTCCGTGCGCGCAAAGTAAGAGAACGAAATCTGGCCATTGATATATTGAAGAAGAAAATCCTGTGAAGAATCAAATCATAAACAGAAAGGCTACCATCAAAGTAGCGAAAGCTTTGGTGAGTTGAACAAGGAAGTAGTCTTTGTTGGTGGTGCTATGGTGAGCATGTACATTGACGATCCGGCTGCGGAAGACATTCGTCCAACGAAAGACCTTGACCTCACTTTTCAAATCACAACACCCGGTAAGCTCGAAGAACTTAGAGAGAAGCTAATTGCAAAAGGATTCATTCAAACACACGAAGACAATGTAATTTGCCGATTTCGGTTTGATGATTTAATGGTAGATGTGATGTCTACTCAAGCTGTAGGATGGGCGCCAAGCAACAGATGGTTTATGCCGGGATTCGAACAATCTTTTTCGGCTGAACTCGATGATGTTACAATACGGTTGATGCCCCTTCCATATCTTCTGGCTTCTAAAATGGAAGCCTTCTTCAAATCCGAATAAAATTCCGGTTCAACATTCAACCGGTCAGGACTACAAAAACAGAGTGAGGGTGAGAGCGAGAGCGATCAGACTGAGTATTCCTGCCACCTTTGACCCCCCATTCCATTTTTGATTGACCCCCTGTTCCTGCAAGTTGACCCCCTGATTGTGATAGGATTTGATCTCGGTTTATCCTTATCGGATAAAAGAACCATGGCCTATTATCCAATTTCTATGAATCAGGTAAAACAGATTTTTCAACTCTATCGTCAGGGCGTGGGCATTAAACGTATCGCCTCGACCTTAAGCATCTCAAAAAATACCGTCAAAGCTTATCTACGAAAGACTGAACTCATGCAGCTCTCTGATGAGGAACTTCTGAATATGGGGAATCCAATTCTTGAAGACCACCTCAAACCTGTATCGACACAGGAAAAAATTAATTATCAGGAGTTCCTGGACCGGGCGGAACATTACGTGCAGGAGCTGTCCAATCGACGAAAGACCCATATAACACGCATGGTGCTGTGGGATGAGGATTTTAAAGCAGGCCTCATCCATTTAAAGTATTCGCCCGCTTAAAACAAGCAGGTTGGAACCCGATGAAAATTCCTTGACCTTTTTCCACCTTCAAGGGTAACGGCTTGTCAATTCGCCCGCTTCACCCAGAACTCACCTTCAATACTATGGGCAATATCCGATTGACATGCCTCAGCATTGCCGGGCTCATACAATGTACCCGAAAAATAACCCCGCACGTTACCCAAAGTCTCATCTTCGTAGGTAATGAACGTAACCAAAACATTGCTGCACAGCAAATTGTACTCGCAGTTTTGATTGACGGGTGTGCGTGTGGCGTAATCTAAAGAATAATATTTTTCTCCGTTGGCCTGTTGAAAGGATGCGTCATCTTCGCCATCGTTTTGCAGGCAGGTTAGTGCAACGGTGCCTTCGGCGGGATTGGCGATTTCAAGTACAAAGCCGGAAACAACTGTTGTTGCATTCTGAATGAATGATCCAGTAATTGCGACACCACCATCACCAGTGCTGCCGCAGTTGGCGATGCTGATATTATTCAGATCAGGTGGCGTACTGCCATTAAAACCATATTGATAGTATTCGTGGGTTTCACCATCAACCTTTACCATTACATACAAGTCGGATTCAATAACCGAAATACTAGAAGTAACGGTATAGTGTGTTGTTTGTGCCGTTCCGTTTTGCGTTGCTTCCAGGTGAACCGATACGGCTACCGGATTAGTGTTTGGCTTAGCAGTTGGAGCTTTATACGTTGCTGTACTTTTTGAAGCGTTGAGTGAACCGTGATTGTTGGATACAGGTGCCGATGCTCCATTGAGCGACCAACCTGTGATACGAAAATCTAACAGTTGCGCTTCGTTGGCAGGAATAGTAGTTAAGGGTCGCAACACATCGGTGTTGGGGTCGATCGGGACCAGGGGAACAAGTTCATCTTCAGTTTGTGGTTGATCGCGTGAAAATCCGGTGAGCTTCAAGCCAACGGATTTCCCTCTCAACACAGTTTTTGATGCCGGCTCCAGATTGAGATCGATGAAACGTGCTAGCGCCCAATCACTAAAGTGTGTAGTGGTTACCGTTACAGTGTTGGCACTGGTGTTGACTTCACTTTTCATTACAGCATTCCAACTGTTATCATCGGCTTGTGTAATGATCCATAAAAAATCTTCGTGGGTGTTGTCGAGCAATGCTTCATCGTAGGTAAACGTAAGAGTTATTGGTTGCTGAAAGGATATACCTTCTGGCGCGAGTCGATAACCCATTCCTAAACCAAGGGGGCCTTCATTACTGATTGGCTGTATCGATATGGTAGTGTTTGATGGTAATGCACCGCTGGGTATGGTTACAGTCAGTTTTCCATCGGCTGATGAAAGTGTACCTCCGTTAGAACCAATTATGGAAGTCGCAGCATTGCCTTGAGCCGTTCCACGATCGGTAACGATTGATTTTTGCGATGGACCAGGCTCATCACTTCCGCAGGCTGAAAGAAGGATAACAAAAACAATTGCGATAGCCCGAGGGTATTGCGTGAATTTTTTCATAGCATAGTTATCGTTTATGGACAGGATTATTGCCGATGTAAAGTAGATCAGCATTGCTAGATGGATTTTGATTCACTGTACCGGTGAACGAGCGTTTTCTTACACGACCATCAGTATAAGTTAAGATCAAGGTATAGTTCAGTAGTTGATACGTGCCATTGCCCGGGCTGGCTTCTGCATTGGCGTAAGGATCTGCAAAGTTTGTCACCCAAAGTCCGCGATCGGTAAACGTGCCATCATTGTTCAGCGTTAACACAGGTCGCGCACCCACTTGATCAAGATAAGGATCTCTGGTGTTGGAGTACGTGGTCCACGATCCGTTCAACCGCATGTTGTCCGTTACGGTGCAGCGATAAAATTTATACGTGTATCCTTCGGGCGTAAGCGTGTTTACATCATTCCAATTAAAAGTATAGTTGGTGTAGGCTGTGCTCGCCTGAACTTTACGGCCGTTAACGGAGTAAGTGCCGAGTGTATAATGAACCAAATCGTTTTCAGTGATAGCATGTAGCCCCATGCGTGGCAGATCGTCAATCATGTAACCAGCCCCATCAAATACAATCCACATCACATTGTCAAAACCAGAGCCGGCTTTGAAACTCATCCAAACACCACCCAGTGAATCAACATCATAATGAAGAGTGTCGTCATCTGATCCACAGGCTACGGTTAGGATCATCACCATAAAGGCAACCGAGAGAAGCTTGCGTAATTTCATCGTCTCTTTTCTAAGGAATGATTTACTGGATTATTAATAAACACAAACAGACCACGCATACGTACCGGAGTTGTTGGTGTGACTTGTTCCGTTCTTCCAATACTTGGCTTGTATGCCGGTATTCACATTTCCGTTATAACCAGATACATAGACATCTCCAGCATTCGTAATAAAAATGGAAGACGCTTGTTCATCCACCCTGCCATCGGACAGATTCACGGCCGTGCCATTCTTCCAGTATTTTGCTACGTTAATACCTCGCTCGTTTTCATAGCCGGATACATACACATCATTGTTGTGAACAACAACACCAGTACCATAACTGTTGTTGGCCGTATTACCAAGCAGGGTAATCACACCATTCTTCCACACGGTGGCCACATATCGGCCAGTTCCGCTGAAGTTGATTTGCTGATAACCGGATACATACACGTCAGTGCCGACTACGAAAATTCCATTTGCTACCGTACGCACCGCATTGTCGGATTGTGGAAGTACTACTCCGCTGCCATTTACCCAGTAGCGCGCAGTTTCCATCGGTTCATTCATATAGCCGGAAACATACACTTTACTATCCGCTACAAATACACTGTTGGCTATCCCATACTTGGTGCCATCGGTCAGATTAGTGGCTGTGCCGTTCACCCAATACTTGGCCCTGCGCTGTTGGGCAGTTTCTTCCGATCCGGCCACATACACATTCGCGCCACTTACAAAGAGTCCATCCGCGAAAGCATGCTGACTGCCATCTGAAAGATTTACGGCAACACCATCTTTCCAATACTTCGCCACATACTTGCCGGATACATTATGCTCGTTGCCTGCGATGTACACTCCGGTTTCATTCACAACAATACGCTTGGCAAACGCATGACGGGCACCATCAGAGAGTGCAACAATATCTGTGTCCTTCCAGTAAAGCGCTTTGTTGATGGCATTCTGCAACTGCACAGCTACATACACTTGAGGTTGTGTGACTGGTGCGAGTGTCGTAAATGTTTTTTCATCACCATAAACTGTACCTGCTGCAATAGTGGCATACGCACGCACAAAATAAACGGTAGCGGGCATAAGGTTGGTAAGTATGCTGTTGAAGGATGCGGTGCCGTTTCCTTGCTCAGTCTTGGTGGTCAAGGCAACGGTTGGGTTGGTAGTGGTGCTCCATACTATGCCTTTTCTCGTTACGGTTACTTCACCAGCATTAGTTATGACTCCACCTGATGCGGCCTCATTTTGTGATATGGAAGACACAACCGTTGTTGTTACTTGCGGAAGTGAAACCGTAGGCTCCGGTGTTTCGGAATTATCGCAAGCAATAAGACCAGAGAAAATGATGGCAAGTCTAAGCAGCTTTTTCATGGAGGTGCTGATTTAAAATTTCAGTAAAGCTCAGCCATTACCAGGCTCACCACAATCCTGCATTAACAGGTTTTTGATTTCTGATTTATCCCCTGAAAACAGGAGTTATTCAGAGCAAAGATTTAATACCTTTGAAAAAACACGGTTTCATGAGAAAGATTCTTCTAATCATGTTTGTAGTTGGACACACCGCACTCACCGCACAAACACCCATGAACCTGGATAGTTTGCTGCGGTTGTTACCGGGAGCAAAAGAAGATACCAGCAAGGCGCTGCTCTTCATTCATATTGGCCAGCAGTATGAAGGCACCAACCTGGATAGTGCAGCCTATTATTATCTGCAATGCAAATCGCTTTCGAACAAACTGGATTATACAAAGGGTAAAATAAAATTCATTACCAACTTCACCTTTGTCCTCAACCAGAAATCGCTTCTCGATTCTTCGCTTCGTCTAAATCTTGAAAGCGTTGCGCTGGCGCTTACTTATGGTGACCGCAGAACATTGGCTGCATGTTTAAGCAATGTGGGTTCATCATACTTCTACCTGAACCGTCTTGACAGCGCAGCCAAGTATTACCTGGAAGCATTGGAGATCGCGACTGCGTTACAAGATGAGGTGCTGCTGATGCAGACCACACAACATCTGGGACTTATTTATAGCGACCTTAAACAATACGAAAAAGCAATAGCGATGCTTGACAAAACTGTTGTTGCTGCCCGAGCGCAAAACAATCCTGTATTTCTTTCAGTGGCCTTGCTGAATCAGGGAATGGTCTTCAATTATCTACGGCAGTTTGATAAAGCAATTCTTGCGCTCGATGAATCCCAGCGAATTGCAGAAGTTGCGGGTGATGATTTCACGCAGGCGCATGCGCTTTTAAATCTGGGACACCAATACTTGGCTACGTCTCAGTTTAAAAAGCCGAAAGCAAATTTTTTGAAAGCACTCTCCATTTCAAGAAAAATGCAACTAAAAGAACTGGCAGCGATTACCTTGCGGAGTTTAGGTACATACTATTTTTTTCAGGAGCAGACTGACTCTGCATTTTATTATGCCCATCAATCACTTAGGCTCTGCCTGGAGTTGAAACTTCTGGATGAGACAGGAAAGGGATACAAGCTATTATCGGATGTTGCGCAACAGACGCGAGACTATAAAGATATGAACATGTACAGTAACAAGGCCGATTCAGTCGAAAACCTGATACAACTTGAAGCCGTGGCTGGACGGATAGCTGAACTCAATACAAAGTATGAATCAGAGATAAAGGAAAATCAAATTGAGTTGCAAAAGGCTGCCATCAGGTAACAACGTTTTTTTAACTACTTGTTGATGGTAGTAGTAGCATCGTTGATTATCGTGTCCATTTCTATCTATCGGATTTACCAGCAACGACAAAAACTGCAACAACAACGAATCACTGAATTGGAAACCGAAAAAAAACTGGCGGCCACCGAAGCTGTGCTGCGCGGTGAAGAGCAAGAACGTACACGCCTTGCCAAAGACTTGCACGATGGTTTAGGTGGAATGCTCAGTGGTATCAAACACTCCATGCAAACAATGAAAGGAAATTTAATTATGACGCCTGACAACACGCAGGCATTTGAGCGCAGCATCGACATGCTCGACAGCTCAATTAAAGAAATGAGGCGCGTAGCTCACAATATGATGCCCGAAGTATTGGTGCGATTTGGGCTCGATGTCGCATTGCGCGAGTTTTGTGATGAGATCGACCAGACGAATGTCATTCAGGTCAATTACCAAAGTATTGGCATGGAAGCAAAGCCGCTTGTTGAACGGAGTATGAGCATTGCCATTTACCGAATTGTGCAGGAGCTGGTGAACAACAGCATCAAGCACGCGCAGGCTCAACAGGTAATCGTGCAACTTACGCACGACCAAAAAACAATTTCCGTAACTGTAGAAGACGATGGAAAAGGTTTTGACCCGCGTGTACCGGAGCAAGCCGGTGGTATTGGGTGGGAGAATATTAAAAGTCGGGTAGCGTTTTTGAAAGGAACCGTTCATTTGCAATCCGAAGGCAGCGGCACTTCCATACTCATTGAATTTCCGGTAGGATGAAGATAAACGTATTTATTGTTGACGATCATTTCATGGTAATTGAAGGTCTGCGTGCCTTGTTGCAAGGTGTAGCAGATATTGATTACACTGGTCACGCCACCAATGCAGCCTCTTGCCTGGCGTACTTGAAAAACGAACAACCCGATGTTATCCTGATGGACATTAATCTGCCCGATCAATCAGGTATTGAATTATGTAAACACATAAAAGATAACCATCCTGAAGTAGCGGTACTTGCCGTGAGTTCATTCAACCAACGCAGCTTTATACAAAGCATGCTCGACAACGGAGCAAAAGGCTATGTATTGAAAAACGTCACGCAGATAGAGTTATGGCAAGCTATACGGGCAGTAGCCATTGGCAAAACGTGGGTGAGCGCAGAGGTGGTACAAACATTGAGACAACGGCAACCCGATCGCCCGGTGATTACCAGGAGAGAAAAAGAAGTGCTGCAATACATCGCGAGCGGTTTGACGAACCCGCAGATTGCTGCTAAATTGGTTGTGAGTATTACCACGATAGAGTCGCATCGTAAAAATCTTTTGCATAAACTCAATGCCAACAACACCGCAAGTCTGGTGCGCCAGGCTTTTTATTTTGAATTGATAGCGATTGAAGAAAAGGAATGAAGTGTATTCCTGTACAAAATGGGTCTTCCGATACAATCAATTTTCATAACTCCTTAACAAGTAATCTGATTTCATAGACTCTCGTCAAATCCTCAAGAAAACTCGTTTCGACATTTGGGCTATCGGGATTACAAAAAAAAAGCAGAACGAGTGTGATAGCTATCAGACTCTCTGTTTTTTTCTTCCTGACTGTCACACTAATTTCCGAGAATGGTGGTTTTGACGAATTTCACTAATTCCAAAATGAACTCGTTCGATATTCGTACCCTTGGGACTAGCTCGGTACGATTCAGTCATGCGGACCGCAGAAACTTTTTTTGTGATTTCGCGCTCATCAGTGTTTGAATACTTTTCAGTATGTTCTGCCGCGAGGGAGAAGAACTTTCGAATGATTCGAAATCTCCAGAAATGATTATCCCCCGGCGCTGTTGTTTCTTGGTCTTTTCCCTCCCGCACCGTCCCTCCCGCCCTCACAAATCATCCTTTTTAACGATTGTCCAGCCTCTACGGGCCGGGTACTTTTATGCTATCCAAATATTCAAATATGAAAAAGATAGTTTCTCTGGTAATCAGCGTTTTTATCATCATAAGTTGTGATAAAGACGACGTACCGAATGAAAAAGTATTAGACTCTATTTTCATTGCTCAGGAGCCTGCAAAAAAGAACTATGCTATCAACGAGGTGTTCGATCCTACAGGTATGGAGGTTGCCGCGAGATATAGTGACAACAGTACGCAAACCATCGCTCTAACAACTGACATGTTGAGTTATGACTTCACGACAGCCGGAACAGGAAAAACGGTTACCATCACCTTCCATGATAAAACTGCTACTCTTACCGGTATCACAGTAAGTGCAGGCGTGACGGAGTTAACTCCAATTATTTCTGGATTCGCACCTGCATCAGCCCGACACGGCACCACGGTTACTATCACAGGAGAAAATTTCAGTACAACTCGTGCCGACAATATCGTCACCTTTAACAATGTAGTTGCCGTCGTAGAATCGTCAACAGAAACGGAACTGAAAGTAACTGTGCCTAAAAATATGGAATGCAGTGGCTTGTTAAAAGTAAGCCTGGGGGGCAAGGTCAGTGTTTCATCGACCAGTTTCACATACATACCAACTTACAACGTCACTACCTTACCGACAGGTACTTCTCTCGACTATCCACACGGCATTGCAGTTGATGCAGCAGGTGATCTATATGTTTCAGATCAAGGTAATCACGTCATCCGAAAAATTACAGCCACTGGAGTTATTACTACCATTGCCGGCCTCGGGGATGCAGGTCATTTTGCTGATGGTCCTGTTGAAACTGCAACCTTCCGATATCCTGAAGGTCTAGCATTAGATGTTTCCAGTAACGCGATTTATGTCACCTGTGAAAGACGGATCCGAAAGATTTCCGGAGGTACAGTAACTACTTTGGCAGGCGATGGCACAGATGGTCTTGTGGACGGTGCAGGAGGTGATGCAAAATTCAAATCACCCGTTGGTATGGCCATCGACCTTGCAGGAAATATTTATTTGTGTGATCAGGGCAATCACAGAATAAGAAAGGTTACTCCCGGAGGCGTAGTTACCACTTTTGCGGGAAGCACTGCCGGCCTCACGAATGGCACAGGGACAGCAGCTCAATTTGAATATCCCATGGGTGTGGCTCTGGATGCAAATGGAAATTTGTACGTCGCTGATGGGGAGAATCATTGCATTCGAAAAATAACACCAGCGGGTGTAGTTACGATTTTTGCTGGTAGCGATTCAAGAGTTTGGGGCTCTGATGACGGAACGGGAACCCAAGCCAAATTCATGAATCCTCATGGCCTGGTGGCAGACGGCGCCGGTAATTTGTATGTGGCAGATCGGGGGAACAGACGCATCCGAAAAATTACTCCTGCCGGGGTAGTCAGCACGATAGCCGGTAGCACATCGGGACTTGCTGATGGCGCGGGCGCTACAGCACAATTCGGTCTTCCTACCTTCCTGGCAATAGATAACAATGGAAATCTATATGTCTCTGATTCAGGTAATAATCGAATCAGAAAAATGACAGCAGAGTAGGGCCAGGCAGACAATGGATTCTACGAAAGGGAAGATCTCATCTTCCCACTCTCCTCTCCCTCACACGACCTTTACTAACTTCAATGCCCCGGTACCTGGTCTCAAATCACTCCCATCTTTATTGCTTTCCCAATGAGCGTTGCGGTATTCTTCACACCAAACTTTTCTAAGATACTCTTGCGGTGAGTGTTCACGGTGGGGATACTGATGAAAAGCTTTTCGGCTATCTGCGCGTTGGTAAGTCCTTCTGCTATCAACTGTAACACTTCTTTCTCGCGCCGGGTGATTAGGGGGTGCTGCGCGTCTGATCCTTTTAATGCATCCGCGGCTTCCTCACTAAAGTAAGTTTCGCCTCTCAACACTGTGAAGATTGCATCTAGTATCTCTTCTTTAGTTGAGTTCTTCAACACATATCCGGATGCACCATTGTTGATCATGTTTTGAATAATGGGCCTCTGATTGAATGTGCTAAGTCCGAGGACACGCAGAGAAGGATAAAGTTGCTTCACCTCTTTACATAAATCAGTGCCGTTTTTATCGGGAAGACTCACATCCATGAGGATGACGTCGGGTTGTTGCAGTTTAAGAAATTCGAGGCACGAAGCCGCATTGGTAGCATGCCCCATCCATTCAATATCTTTTTCCGCATGTACCAAAGATCGGATTCCTTCGATCACAAGGTAATGGTCGTCAACTATGAATAAACCAACACTCATCCGATATTAATTTCAATCATTACAGAAGTTCCTTTGCCTGGCGAAGATTGTATATCCACTTTTCCCTTCATAAACTCAACACGATTTTGTATGCTTTGCCAACCCATACCATGCGATTGATTCAGCGTCTTCGGATCAAAACCATTTCCATCATCTTCCACGGTAATGGCCAGCAACTTCTCCTGCGGAAACTGATGTATTTGAACGAGTACATTCTTAGCCTGCGCATGTTTGAGTGTATTGTTCACCAACTCCTGTACAATGCGATAAACCGTGACGGCTGTCGTGTTTTCCAGCACCAGATTGTCAGTGCCTACATTCTGGTAATTTATATGGATCACGCCGCTCCTGTCAATCTCGTGACAGAATTCTTTCAGCGCGGCGTTCAGCCCATATCGTACCAATATTTCAGGCATCATGTTGTGCGCCACTCTGCGCATTTCTTTGATGGAGCTATCCAGCATATCGATACTGCGCTCAAACGCCTGCGCATTATCAGGTGTCATGATTAAGTTCTGCTTCATATTGCTTAAAGAGAATTTTATTCCACTGAGCATACCGCCCAGGCCGTCATGAAGATCTTTCGCAAGTCTTGCACGTTCCTGTTCCTCCCCTTTCAGGACGGCTTCCGTAGCGGTAAGTTGTCTTTCAGTTTCAAGTTCATCGATCTTAGCCTGCTGTAACTTCTGGCGGTGTCGGTAATTGCGATAAGAAAGAAGTAAAATAGTAAGTAATGCCAGGGCCCCGGCCCCGAGATAATAGATAAGGTCATTTTTCTGCTGCAATTGAATTCGCTGAAGTGCCAGCAGGTTTTCCTTCTTTTCAGATTCATATTGAACTCCCAGCTCCTCCAGGTAGAAGTTCAATTCCTTGAGGTTCGAAGCGCTTTGCAAAGAATCGTATTTGTAAGAATAGTCTTCTCCTTCCCTGATCTTGTTTTGAGTAAAATAAAACTTCGCATATGAGTTATACAGGTTACCCAATGCATCGTTGGCATTTTCCCTTTTTGCAAGTGCTACGCCACTATCCAATTGTATTTTCGCCAGTGCGTATTCCTTTTTCAGAATAAGTTTCAGCGAAAGAACGTTGTGTATTTCAGCAATAGTTATTTTATCGGGGATTTCAGGAAGCACTTTGTCTAACATCGCCGCATATTTTTCAACGCCAGCCAGGTCATTTAGAAAAAAATAATTCTGGCACAGGTTGATCAGCGCATAACAAACATTTACTACATCGTCTTTTTCCTGGGCAAACTCGAGTTGTCTGGTGAAGATGGCGATAGCCGTATCAATTTTATGTTCTTCGGAGTAGGCTGCCCCCATGTTATTCAACCCCATCATCACGGCGAAGGAATTATTAAACTTCCGCCCGAATTCGATCGCCCTTTTGGAATAGAGAATCGATTTATCATACTGCTTCAGGTTATAGTAGGTAACAGATGCTGTAAGATTACGAATAGGGAAGCTCGCGCTGTCTCTTGTTTTTTCCGACAGCGCCAGACATTTCAAAGCATAGTCGATGGCTGATTTATAATTTCCAAAATGATTATAAATGGCAGCAAGGTTGTTGTACGTTCTTGCCAGCAACTTATCATCATGGTTTGCTTCCGCGATGGCCAGGTTTCTTAACGCGTATTCATTCGCTTTCCGGTAGTCGTTATTGTAATAATAATATTCTGCGAAAGCCGTATTGATGTAGCGATCACAGGATACTACGCCTTTTTCACCTGCGAGACGCTTTGCCTTTTTGAGGTAAACCAACGCACTGTCAAAATTCACTGTTGAATACATGGCGCTTACCCGGATCAAAAGCATAATCCGCGTGGAGTCGTCTTCCACAACTGGCACCAGGTTCAGCAGGCTGTCTTTTTTATGTTGGTCCTGCGCATGGCTCAGAATGGCGAGGTGTAGGGCCAACACAAGCAGCATCAGATTTCTCATACCCTAAATTAGAGCTTTCAATGACGCAAATAAAGCCAGTAATTCCGAAGGCGGTGCTCATCCTTTTTAATGATTTATTGAATCCCCCTTTAAATCATCCTTTTTAACGATTGATGCAGGTTGAACCCCTGCCTACTTTTATTCTGCCGAATATCAACAGCATTCCACACTTAAACTTTCGAAAATGAAAATATATCCAATGTTATACTTCATGCTAATCTCCCTGTGTCTCAGTTCATGCACGGAAGAAATTGACGACAAGAAACAGGACCCGACTCCATCCGGCGAAATAGACCCGGCTCTGGTAGGCTTATGGACCAGGTACCGGCTGGAGACCTATACTTCAGGTGGTAATACCGGAGGCTACTTCCGGCAGGAATATCGTTTTAATGAAAATGGTACCTATCAATATCTGCTCAAGCATTATTCAATATTCAGCACATCTATCATTTTTCTTTATGAAAGCGGAAACCGGTGGGTAACTGGCGATCAACTCACCATCAAACCCAGCAAGGGAAAAGACCAGGAATGGAGCAAAGTAAACGGGAGTACCAGTAGTTGGGGAAGTCAGCTGTCGACATCCGAAAGAACATTAGAAACAATTACGTACACCTATGGCGGCAAGTATTGGGAAGGCACAGACACCATCGACCTGGCGTTGATATATAGCCGTGAGACAGTGCGTGATGGTTCCTTCAGCAATTCAAGCGAAAACGCATGGTATTACCAGAGCAGAGACGAGTCGCTTATAACTCTTCCGCCAGGCTTTGAATGGTAACCTTACTTAGCAACATGAAACACCACATAGTTATCACCTTTATTCTGTTCGCCACTATCGCGGTCGCGCAGCCAAAGAAAATCGCCCACCCATTAACACCTTGCAATGAAACTGCAGATGCTGTGGAGGGAATTTATACCGATCATACCAATCCCAAATACGAGCACAGTATGAAAGGCACCGCTGCAGAAAAAGCTGCTATGGCAAAGAATCTCATAGCAATTGAAAAACTCGAAGAGGCAAGCCGCAAGGGTTTTCAGTTGACCGGATGCGCTGCACGAGTAAGTTTCAGCGGAGGTGACAGAATTTCCTACGGGAAACAGGCATACAACTCTTATGGATACCAACTTGGCGTATATCAATACGTCTGCCACATAAAAGAACATGTGACCAAAATAGTAGATGAATACAGGACGGTTCTTCGGATAGAAATTAACCCTGACTTCCCTACAGGAGCAAAAGCCGGAGGCACGGGTGAGTTTTCCATCAATGGACGCTTTCGTTATGAGATTCCTGTGGAGGCAAAGTTAGGCCCTGATTATGAAATTGCTGCAAAAAACAATCCGAGCAGGATATCGAAATACATTTCCGAATCGATCATGCTCACGAATCGCTCAAGTGATTATAAAAATAAGCATGATGATTTTTTAAAAATCAACAACGGAGAAGGTTATACCGAAAACTGGATGACCGGAGATAAGTATGATAAGCGACCACCAGATGCATATCAATGGATTGACAGGCGTTATCTGATCACCCGTCCAGGTGTACCGTTGTTGATTCCGGTGAGCAGAAAACAATACCTGGAGGATATGCTGGAGTACCTGGAAATAGAAGCGGCGAATTTTTATTTCGACAACGCAGCCAAGATCAAACAAATTGGAAACAACACAGCTGAATGGGCGACAAGAGACATCGGTATTCTGGAAGAAGATAAGAGAGCTTATCCGAAGATATCTGAAGCCAAGAAAGCCAAAATAAAAGAACTGCTGGCAAAGCAATCTCCTGAATGGCTGCAGCGCCATGCGGTGGTCGATAACAATAACAGGACCTACGATGCCAACAAAAGATTAGAAGCCGTGGGAAAATTTTATGACGCAGAAGACGAATACACCTCTGCGTTATATATCATGAACCCTGAATACTTCAACCAGAACAATGGACAATCGGAAAAACCACTTTTCATTGAAGTACAGTTTCGATATGAGCTTGGTAAAGATCGCGCATTCTCCGAAAGGCTTTTCAATAATTTCCAGAAACGGTTCGACTTTCAGGCTCTAAGACAAATGCTATCCGCTGATTTGGAAAGCAAAGCAGGTCAACAACGTTAATGATCCCCTTCTGTACAATAAAGAAAATATTTACACATAGCCATAATAGCGTGGACTAATAATACTGTTGTCGTAATAGATATTCATTTCCATGGCCACAGATATTATATGAACCTGGCTATCAATGGCCATGAAAAAAGCACATCTCAGGATGTACACATTAAGCGCTGTAAGATCTGAGCAGGTAATGCCAGCGCTGATTCTGATTGCTGCCCAAATCCTCAGACGTTCATGAATGAGCAAATCTTCAAACCATAGTAAAGAATAACGTCGTGACGATAGCGATAAATGATCAGGAAGCTTTTACAACACGTTTGAATCCAGACTCAGAAAATCCGGCGGGACTTGCTTTTATTTCCAACGTGTTGCAGTAAGATGATCATGCCGAATTGTAGAGCTGGATGGAGAGGTCTTGTATAAAAATGATTTCTGAACCGTGAGTGCTTACCTATTGTATTTCCGGTGCGTTTGATTATGATAAAGTTTTTTTCAATCTTCGATCACCGGATACTGTTGGCGAAAAGAATATACCTCATAAATCACCTTTGAATGATCGAGTTTTGGAAATCCCTTTCGGGTAATGCACGTTTCTCTATCATTGCATTTTTTAGCGCTGGTGCCCTCGGGCTGCTGAGCATGGGACTGCTTGGCGCCGTTTTATACTATCCGGTGTCATTTGTGTTAAGAAAATTTCCTGCACTGGACGACTGGACTGGTGATTGGGTATGGCCGGCAATGATAGGTGTGGGCATGTTCTGGTCATTGGGATTTCTCTTTGGGGGATTGATCTGGCATTTTCTGGCAAAAATCACAACGTCAGGCGTCGTTCTATATAGTACCTATATACTTGTGGTATGGCTATGGGCTGCTGTGATATGGTATATCGTACTGATCAATCAAAATTTCCAATAAAAACTTTTCCTTCGAAGGTGTTAATGCACTTCAACGCAGAGGCGGAGCGGAACCCGGAGTTTTTCAATGCGAAATAATCTTTTCCCCTCAAGCAGATTCCCCTTCAACGAACTTCGGCAGCAACACAGTAATAAGTTCGGTCCATCCCCCATTGAAGCTTTCTCTCGCAAAATCCGGGTTGCCCTTCGGGAAGGTTTCCATCCACTGGTGGGTCAGTGTTACACGTGTTTTATTACCTTCTTCTTTCAAGTCGAATGTCACGAGTGAGTAACCAGTGTGACTCTCGTACTCCCAACTATATTGCAGTCGCTTTAGCGGAATCACTTCGGTAACTTCAGCTGCATCCTACCAGGCCGGGAAAGTTTGCGTAAGGCGGCGAGGAGAAGGTGAGTCCATTTAAGAAGAACAAACCCGCGCGAGCGATAGTAGCGGAAACCGAAATGGCATGCGCGTGCCCTCCGCAGCTGTGGCCGGTATGCGCGAGGCGGCGAAGGAGGCGGACTGTTGTAGCGGATAGCGCGCCCCCCGAGTATTCGGGGACGCGCCCTCCCTCGTCTCATTAAAAGAAAAGGTACTTTGACATGTGTTGTAGACTATCGCATCAGGCGGGCCATCGGGCTATTCAAACTGCCTTAAGATCTTTGAGGTTAACCTGGATCAGGTTGACATTAAACTTGCGGATGATCATGTTCATGATGGGATCATTCTTCAACTTCTGAACGATCCTTGTTGTCTGTGCATCGTCAAAGCCCATAACCATTTGATCCGTCAGTTCGAGATGCTTCACCGAGAAGAAGAAACCGGCGATCACATACGGACCAAACGGTGTATGCGGAATATCAAAGGAACTTCCGGTCATGTTAAACAAAGTGTTCGGGAGATACTCTCCTGTATGCGTGATATTCTTCAGCGTCATATAATAATTCGCCGCGAGAGTGCTTGACGCCATTCTCGGATCACTCATACAAAGAAGTCCGGCCAATGGTTTTTGCTTCTTCGATTGATTGATCAGAAGATCTTTCGCTTTGCGATCGTTTTGTGCATGCCGACGCACTTCTTGTTGAACTGTATCCCAGAAAGGAACTGCAGGGTCTCCGTCATCGACACGGATAAGGGAATGGATCGCATAATCCTGGATACCACTCGTGATCTTGATGTCAAGCATCTTCAGCTCAGGATCGCGGGCGATATGTCGCTCCAGCACAGTGCGCTGGTGGCGCGGATGCGTGCGTAGCAGGTCAATGCTTTTGATAAAATCACCCGCAAGGTATCCATCATATGCATAGAATTCGCTGAGCAGATGTTTGATCGTCGTGTCATTGTTCATCACAATGTTACGACCCTTCACGTTGACCGAAGGTTGTTGCTCAACGATCATCTGTTCAATCTCCACGCCTACAGCACTGGCGTTGAGCATACCACAATTCAATGGAGAGCCATCGACGATCTTCAGTTCATGCACATGGCTGATATAATTATCGTTTGAATCTTCGGTAAGGTGACCGTGGGTTTGAATGTGCACGAAATACTTTAAGGTAATAGCCTGTCCCGGCGCGCTCCGTTGGGCCTGTTCAAATGTCCTCTTGATATCCATCACTACATCCGGAGAAATAAAAGAACCTGCCGCGCGGATCACGTGCAACTCTACGTCGACGCCTTTGTCACGAAACTCTGTGGTGACTTTTGAAATTGCATCGAGTTGAACCTGGCTCAGGTCCCGGGCATCGGCACATCCGATCAGGATGTGTATCTGTTTTTCAGAAATGGTCATTTGATTCGTAGGTGTTGGTGGTAAGGGGTAGAAACCCTCTTGAGCCCGCAATGTATAACGTCGCGCTGCTTCGATGCTATTATTTTGCTGATTATCTTTGAGAGTACAACAGGCCTAAAGATAACACAAGCGATGGAGATACATCCGGAGCATAAAAAAATTCTTGCAGAGCTGATCAGCAGGTCTGGCAAAGGGACGAAACATACTTTCCTGGAAAATTACCTGGGCACCAGCCATGCCCGTTATGCAATCTCCAACCCGGGTATGAGAGAAATCGCCAGGAACTGGAGTAAGGCCAACACTGCGTTGAGCGCTAATGAATTCAGGGATGTAGTGGCTTCGCTTGTAAAGGGAAAATCATACAATGAGAAATTGATGGCCGGGTTTCTACTAGGCTATGCAAAACCGCATCAAAGGAAATTTCGAGTCTCGACTTTTAACGAGTGGCTCGACGAGCTTGAAGGGTGGGCAGAGGTCGACACACTTTGCACAGGGAAATTTGCGCAGATTGAGATTGCTTCCAACTTCGATAAATGGCTTCCGCTTCTGAGGAAGCTCGCCAGAAGTAAAAGCATCCAGAAAAGGAGAGCATCCCTCGTCCTGTTTTGTTCGCCGATTGCGCACTCCCCTGATGAGGCCATGGCGGATGCTGCATTAGAGAATATTGATAAGCTTAAGCACGAAAAGGATGTCCTGATTACGAAAGCCATTTCATGGTTATTGCGGACGATGATTCGCCACCACAAAAACAAAGTTGTGGGGTATCTGGATACAAATGGAGCAACTCTCCCGTCCATTGCTGTTCGTGAAACAACCGTTAAACTTAAAACGGGAACAAAGACAAAACGCCCTTAGAAAAACTAACCAACCATAACCACATCATTCCTTACCATAAATCTTTGAAGGGAGATCTTCAATGCATCCCAATCGGTAAGTGTGATGAATTCGTTTAGTTGCAACCTTATCCCTACTGGGAGGGCGAGTACTTGCTGAGGTGCCCATTGTAACTTGAGGAGTAGTTCACGGATGGAGTTCCTGAATGATTCCGGAACCGACAAATTATTTTCGTCCTCGCACGGCAGAAGCGGGATGAAGAACGATGGGGTGAGGTTCATCGCTGAAAGGTTCGTTCTGATAAAATCAATGAGTGAATCTTTAAGTTCCTTGTTCCGGACTTCGCCTACTATCACGATAGCGTCAAACTCTCCGGGACGGTGGTTGGTATCGTGTGCATCCAGAATAGTAACGCGTCTGTTCATTTTAACAGCTTCATTTTTCATAAAGAGGCTGAGCTCAGTGGCAAGGCCTTCGTAGGTATCGCAAACGATGAGAATTTTCATAATTGGATGATTTGGCAGAGATTATTCCACTTATCCAATTACGAAACGCTGCCCCGTAGAAAAACTGATTCCCGTCATAGTCCGGGCAGACAATTATCAGTCGAGCTTCTTCCTGAGCTCGTTTCTGATCTCGTTGAGCAGTTCCTGTTTATCGGGCAGGATTGACGCAGTAAAATAATAACAATCTTCCAGCGGAAAAGACGTGATGGAGAGGCGCTGGCGCGTGACGGGAGAGGTTGTTTCAAAATTATAAGGGATCTTTCTCTCCATCTTCTCCCGCATCATGGCGAACGGAGTATCATGCAAGAGCTCGGGAAACTCCTCCCAGATGTTTTTCCCGATCAGATCGTTTGCCCTTTCCTTGATGTTCGACTTTACAAAATCATTAATGAACATGTAGTTCCAGTTAAAATCAAGCAGATACACAGAGAACTTCAATGCATTTAATTTGTCGAGCGGCAATTCTTCGAATTTCCTGTACTCGTAGATAGGAAATTTATGCATCTCTCAAAATAGCAACGAACAACAATTTTTGCAACGTTTGAATCTTATACCTTAGCAAAATGGAGCTATCTGAATTGATGTCGAAATTCACAAAAGGCAGGGTGGATGTGATTTCCATTCGACCACGCCGAAGAGCGGAAGTTCAGTTCTTGAAGGAAGTGATGGCCGTCGCTGATCGTGGACTGGATGGCGATCGCTACAATTCACGTAACGGTAAAAGACAAGTTACATTGATTCAGGATGAACATCTTCGAGCCGTTGCCTCATTTATGGGAAAAGATAAAATCGATCCTGGCCTCACCCGACGAAACATTGTTGTCAGCGGAATAAACCTGACCAGCCTGAAAGGAAACTGCTTTCGCATAGGCGAGGCGTTGCTTGAATATTCCGGAGAGTGTCATCCCTGCTCCCGAATGGAAGAAAATCTTGGTGAAGGAGGTTACAATGCCATGCGCGGGCACGGCGGAATCACCGCGAAAGTGATTCAGTCAGGAATGATCCGTGAAGGGGATAGTGTTGTCGTCGAACTACAGAGCAACTCTCAATTACGTTTAGATCAACAGGCCTGAACTTGCACACGGTACACAGGATAATATCGCAGGAACGCCCACTGGCACTACAAACCTCATGGGAACTGATTTTCCTCTGTATGCGCCTTTAGATTGCATTAGGCGAACATGATCCTTAACTTGTTTCAAGTAATCAACCCCCGTCAAAGGACAGCCATGACAGTCAGAAACATCTTCATTGGAACATTTCTCAGCTTGATCCTCCTTTCCTGCGTCGGCCACAACAAGACTGAAAAAGTCGCCGAAGAATGGATTGAGCTTTTCAACGGTAAAGACATCAGCGACTGGGTGGTAAAAATCCACCATTATCCTCCTGGAGAAAATTTCGGTAACACTTTTCGAGTGTCGGATAATACGATCCAGGTTCGTTATGACGACTACGGAGAATTTAATGATCGCTTTGGGCATTTGTTTTATAAAACACCATTCAGCGACTTTCATCTAAGCCTGGAGTATCGGTTTACAGGGGAGTTGCAACCCGGAGCTCCGGATTATACCTTGCTCAACAGCGGAGTGATGTTTCACTCACAAGATCCGCGACAGATGCCGGTAGAACAAAACTGGCCCATCTCTGTGGAGATGCAATTCCTGGCAGGCCTTGGCGACGGCAACCCAAGGCCTACAGGTAATATGTGCTCACCTGGAACAGACATTTATTATGAAGGCAAGAAGTACGATGGTCATTGCCTCAACTCTTTCTCTGAAACATATCCTGCAGACCAGTGGGTGAAGGCAGAATTGATCGTGTGGCATGATTCGCTAGTGATGCATCTCATCAATGGAGATACTGTACTTCAATACACCCGCCCTACAATCGGGGGTGGCGTTGTACAGGGTTACGACAGTACGACTTTCAAAGAAGGCACGCCGCTGACATCCGGGTATATCGGCCTGCAAAGTGAAGGACAGCCCATAGACTTCAGAAACGTAAAATTGAGAAACCTTAAGAAAGGAAAAGAGTAGTCTGGGATAATAAATCGTTCCGGCACGAATATTCAGAGGAATAAAAATTTAGAGAATGTCTGCAAAACCTATTGTTGTTATTGGCAGCACAAACACGGACATGGTGATCCGGACGGAGAAGTTTCCATCTCCGGGAGAGACATTACTAGGTGGAAAGTTCTTTTTGTTTCCGGGAGGAAAGGGTGCAAACCAGGCTGTTGCGGCATCGCGACTCGGTGGTGATGTATTCTTCATTACGAAATTAGGGAACGATATTTTTGGTAAGCAGGCCATCGAACAATTCAAGAAAGAAGGCTTACATACTGATTATGTCAGACGCGAAGCGGATCTTCCATCCGGTGTTGCGCTCATTACTGTGAATGCGAAGGGAGAAAATACGATTGTTGTTGCGCAAGGTGCCAACGGGACGCTTACTGAACAAGATATCTCCAGAGACGCACTTTCTATCGGAGAGATTTTTCTTCTTCAACTGGAAATTCCTTTGGCAACGGTAGGATTCGTCGCGCGGGAAATGACGGCGCAAGGGAAACGTGTCATCATTAATCCTGCACCTGCTGCAGAATTGCCTTCTGAACTCTTGAAAGGTCTCTATTGTATTACGCCAAATCAAACCGAAGCGGGGGCGCTCACAGGAATCGCTGTTAATGATGCGGCCACTGCGGCAAAGGCGGCTTCCAAATTATATTCGCTGGGAGTATCGAATGTAGTCATCACACTCGGCGAAGCTGGAGCCTTCCTTCACAATTCCGAAACGCAAAAGTACCTGCCCGGAATTAAAACCGATGCTGTCGATACAACTGCAGCAGGAGATGTTTTCTGTGGAGCACTCGTCGTCGCAATTGCAGAGGGAATGTCGATGGAACAAAGCATTCTGTTCGCTAACAAAGCAGCATCCATCTCAGTCACGAGGATGGGTGCACAAACTTCAGCTCCGTACAGGAACGAAATTAAACCGTAGCAATATTATGCGACTATTCATTCTTAACCTCCTGATGGTTTCATTTTCAGGGTTTGCGCAGGAAAAGAAAGTTGACGTATCTGACAAAAAACAAATTGTTCTTTCCGTTGAACAATTGAAAGACAAGATCAAGGGAGGATGGGCTGGTCAAACAATTGGGGTTACGTTCGGAGGGCCGACTGAGTTTCGATTCTGTGGGACGATGATCCAGGATTATCAATCCATTCCATGGTACGATGGATACATCAGGCACACGATGGAAAATAATCCCGGACTGTACGATGACATTTACATGGACCTCACCTTCGTAGACGTCTTCGAAAAGAAAGGGTTCGATGCACCTGTGGAAGAATTCGCGAAAGCATACGCCAACGCAGGCTATATGCTCTGGCACGCAAACCAGGCTGGCCGATACAACATTCTTCATGGGATTTCCGCCCCGGAGTCGGGACACTGGCTAAACAACCCTCACGCGGATTGCATCGACTATCAGATAGAGTCAGACTTTGCAGGGCTGATGTCACCGGGTATGCCTAACGTTGCGTCGGCAATCAGCGACAAGATCGGCCACATCATGAATTATGGGGACGGATGGTATGGCGGTGTGTATATGGGTGCTATGTATTCCATTGCATTCACCACCAATAATATTGGCCACATTGTCCGCGAAGGTTTAAAATCTATTCCTCCTCAAAGCCGGTTCTACAAAGTAATGATTGACGTCATCAACTGGCATTCGCAATATCCTGACGACTGGAAACAAACCTGGTTTGAGATCGAACGAAAATGGACAGAAGACATAGGATGTCCTGATGGTGTGCATGCCGCACTGAACATCGATGCTACTGTAAATGCTGCTTATGTGATCCTTGGTCTTCTCTATGGCAACGGGGATTTCACAAAGACAATGGAAATCAGCACGCGCGCGGGACAGGATTCAGATTGTAATCCATCTTCCGCTGGAGGCATATTAGGAACGATGCTTGGATACTCGAAGATTCCCGCATACTGGAAACAAGGTCTCGCTGACGCGGAAAAGATTGATTTCAAATACACGACGTTAAGTCTGAACGACGTTTATGATCTGGGATACAAGCACGCCGTCGCGAATGTGATCCGGAATGGAGGAAAGGTTTCCGCCAGTTCTGTAACCATTCCGGTGGAGGACATACGACCCATGCGGTTTGAGGAGAGTTTTACGGGTCATCACCCCATAGAGAAGAGGCCGATCCGGAAACCGCTGGAAAATGAGGTCACTTTTGAGTTTGAAGGAATTGGTTTTGTCATACGGGGAGAAACAGCAAAATGGAACACAGCCTCTGACTACATAACAAATGTAGAGATGTACCTAAACGACAAGCTGATCGAAACGGTAGCGCTACCCGCAAACTTCACTACGAGGCGTTACGATCTATTTTGGAAGTATCAGCTGCCAAAACAGAGACACCGCATTAAGCTGCGGCTTGTTAATCCAAATAAGAACTTCCCGGTCTTTATAGAAGATTTAATCGTGTATTCAGACAAACCATTGCAACGAAAATACTGATTTCAGATTGGAGCCGGTGGGAAACACGCCCAAAGGAACAATAAGAGTTGTATATCTTATGTTCCTTTGTTTGTGGCGGGTTTGGGCTACCTAATTTATACGCGTTTCTAACGTAGTCTACTTCATACTCACCTGCTTCTTTTGGCTTGTGAACTGAACGTTCAACAAAACAAAGAGCGACTGTCCGGAAGGAGAATCCTGATTCTTGCACACGAAATAAACATCGTGAATTCCTTCAACTGCTTTCAATTTTGCCATCGCAATAACCGGAGCAGGCTGTCCACCCTGTCCCGCGGTAGGAACAATAGCTGACGATTCACCAATCAGTTCGCCTGTAGGGGATCCGATGCGAACCTCCACCTTACCACCGGTCATGCCGTATTGCTTTGGCGCAGATGCGATGAAAGTCATTTGATCGATATCTGTCATGTCCAGCTGACGGAAACCGATGTATGCATTATCGCCCTGGGCAATCATAAATGTCGGCATATCTCCCATCTTGAACCGCTGAATCGCTTCTGCAAAATCCGCCGTACCTGCTTCGACCGATGCATTCCTCAACAACAACGTCTGCTCTGCACGCGCGGAAGGTAGTCCGTTCGCACCTTTGTCAGTGTATGCCGCGCGGAGCAGAAACACACCGTTTTCGCTCACGCCTTTCTTGATCGTCGTTGAGAATGTACCCTTCGAAGGAAGTGTGCTTACCGGCTTGGCTTCATCGAGACTAAGAATATACTTCACCATTTCGGCCGCATCTTCTTTTGAAACCTGAGGATGCGCAGCCATGTTCACATCACCCCAGACACCACCGCCGCCATTGATAATTTTTGCCGCAAGGTAATCGATGGCTTTACTGTCGCCTTTGTATTTCTTCGCTACATCTTTATAATTAGGCCCGACTGATTTCTTATCAATCAAGTGACAAGACTTGCAATCGCTGTTGTCCATGAGATTCTTTCCCTTGATGAATGCAGCGTTCGCATCAGCAGAAAGATGGCCCTGTACAATTTCTGTTTTATCAAATCCTTCCGGAAGATAATCGATGGTCACGGAAATCTCGTCCGGATTAATACCATTTCCGAGAGCCCCATCCTCTTTGTCTGTCACAGTAACTTCATAATCAAAAGATCCACCCGGGAAAAAGAAAGTCTTGTTTCCGCGCGTGAGATTGAATATCACTTCAGGAGGTTCATTACCGGCGAGGATCTCAAGGTCACGGTTTGCCTTCCCTCCTTTCCCATCTTCCACTTCAAGCAACGCCTTGTATGCGCCAGGCTGTTCGAAAGTATATTGAGGATTCTCTTCCTTGAAGGAAGCAACTTCTTTCCCTGTGTTATCTTTTACAATCCAGCGATACTTCAATTCGTCGCGATCAAAATCTTTTGTTCCTTTTGATGAAAGTTGAACAGTAAGCGGAACAGCCCCTTTAGGTTTGTCGACTGCGATCTGGATGTGAGGGTTCCTGTTCCCTCCGTTGTATTCAACCCGCACAAGTCTTGCATCTTCATTTCCCTGGAACCAAGCAGTACCATACTCCAGCATATAGAGATCACCTTCCGGTCCGAACTCCATATCCATCGGGTTACTGAAACGATGTCCCGGCATAAACTTCTCCATCGAAACGTAGTCACCCTGCTCATTCATTGTCACAGCGATGATCCATCCACGCATCCATTCATAGATGAAAAGCTTTCCATCATAATAATCGGGGAATGGGCGTTTCGCTCCTTTGAAGTCATCGGAATAGAAAACAGGTCCCGCCATTGCCGTTCTTCCACCCTTCCCGACAAGAGGGAACTCTTTAGACTCATCATACGGGTACCAGATGAATGCTTCTTGTGCCGGAGGAAGCTCCAGCAAACCGGTGTTATTCGGTGAATTATTCATTGGCTTTTCCGGATTATAGCGTTCACCCACCTTTCCTGTACCGAAGTCTCTTTCATAATAGGCCTGGTTATCTCCAATGAAAAGTGGCCATCCAAAGAAACCCGGTTTGCGAGCCTGATTGATTTCATCAAAACCGACAGGACCCCGACCAACGGAATCCTTACCCGCATCCGGACCAACGTCACCCCAATACAGGTAGCCTGTCCGTTTGTCGACGGAGATTCGATACGGGTTCCGTCCTCCCATTATATAAATTTCAGGACGAGTCTTTTCTGTGCCTTTCGGAAACAGGTTTCCATCGGGAATAGTATAGGTTCCATCAGGCTCAGGATGTATTCTGAGGACCTTCCCGCGCAGATCGTTCGTGTTAGCAGATCCTTTCTGCGCATCCCATGGCATGCGTCCTGGCCGCTCATCGAGTGGCGCATACGCAGTGCTCCGGGGAGAAGTATTATCTCCAGTGGAAAGAAACAGGTTTCCATCTCCATCAAAAGCAATTGAGCCACCGGTGTGACAGCATTGTTCCCGCTGCACAGGAACTTCAAGTATGACTTTCCTGGATTCTTCAATAAGTTTTCCATCACGGAACTCATAGCGAGTAAGAATGTTCACCGGGTCATCGCCGGCCTTGGAATAATACATGTAGATCCAATTGTTCTCACTGAACTTCGGGTCGATGGCCAGTCCGAGAAGACCATCTTCAGCTTCCGACTGGTTGCCGTCCTTGAATTTATACTTGGTGCTTACCGGGATCGCGGCAACAAGCTTTACCTGAGAAGATGCAGGATCGTAGAGCTTGAGGTTTCCTTTTCTCTCTATGAAAAGTACACGGCTGTCGGGAAGGACGGCCAGTTCTACCGGCTCATCGATTTTTTCGGCAAGAACAACTTTGGTGAACCTGTTCTCTTCAGGAACCCTCTTTGTTCTCACGGCCTGATAATTCAGCTCCCTTGGCTCATCACCTCCAAGTACCCATCTCAATCCACCGCGCAGGTGATACAAAAACAATGGCTCCTGAAAACTTTCATTGGTATGGCCCATGGCGGTGTAGAACGCGCGTCCCCCATCATATTCATGATACCACGACATTGGGTGATTGTCGCCGTTTGTGCCCCCTCCGTATGTAGTCTCATCAATCTTAACGAGCACCTTAATGTCTGGATTAATGTCTCTGAAATTATAGAATTCATCGTTTCTCTTGAATCGGTCCGGAAGTGAATCACTGGCCGGGTGGTTGTGATCGACAGTGAAGAATTCTCCTTCACGGACATTCGGGTTGTTGGGGTGACTTGTGAAGTATCCGCCTACCAACTTGCCATACCAGGGCCAGTCGTATTCAGTATCCGTCGCCGCGTGAATCCCGACGAATCCTCCTCCTGCCTGAATAAAGCGTTCAAAATCGTTTTGCTGTTCCTGGTTAAGCACATCACCGGTTGTATTCAAAAAAACCACTGCCTGGTAGCGGCGCAGGTTCTCTTCATTGAAATTCGCAGCATTCTCCGTGGTATCCATCAGGAAATTCTCCTTGCGTGCGAGTTCACGCAAGGCTTCTATTCCTGCAGCAATGGATTCATGACGAAAGCCCGCCGTTTTACTAAAAACTAAAACCCTTGTTTCACTTTGTTTCTTTTTGGAGCAGGAAAATCCGAGAAATAGAAGGACGCCTAAGACAATTAACGATCTGATTTTCATAGAATAGTATTAGCAAATCAAATATAAGCACTGCAAGTAATGTGTCCTAATTACACATAGAAGCACATTTTAGACATACTACCCGTTGTGGGTCCGGTTGCGTTTTTTGCTTTTGTGGTAGAAATACACGCTTATGATGGGCAGAAGGAGCAATAAAATCGCCCATTGGAGTTTATTCTGACGCTGGCTTATGGAAAGAAGGTCGTGGAAGGTCAGAGAACATACAACGCAATGGATTGACAGAAATGCCATGAAGCCGATCATTTCCATGATTTTGATACGTCAGGTTGAGTATTCGAAAGTAAGAGATTCTTTCGTTGCTCAATAGTCCTGAGGGATTTTTTTTACATGATTTTCGTGTTGCGCAACCCGAAATCCAGATCTTTATCAATGAAAAATACGTATTCCGTCAATCTGCGCCGATCAATCATTTTCAACAAAACATCCTCAAATCCCTTGATGTATTTTCGTCCCATGGCTTCTCTTTCCGCGTCACCAAACTGATTCTGCCTTGAATCAAGCTTGAAGTCAACAAGACTGTTCAAACTGAGAAGTGTACTCGGAAAATCGAAATAGACCACGCTGCCTGGCTCCGTCGTAATACTAAGCACATCGCGGGCTCTTCCCTCGCGAAACTGAAGGTTCACAACTTTATCTTCAAAGTTCCTCGCTCTCATTTTACCAATCGTCGCGTCAACATTGCGGGGCTCCAATTCGGAGAGCGTATCGGGAAGATATATGTAAAGTCTGGGAGGGCTTCCGCCCACTGGAATATCCCGTAACAACTGCGTGATGAGTGGTTCGATGAAATTGTTCACGTAGCCGTAAGCAAGCGCATAGGGCAATGAAAACTCTTCTTCTCTTAAGCGTGAATCGAACTCGCTGAGCAATGCCGTCACTGCGGTGGAAATGAGGCCCAGAACAACAGTGATTGGCTCCGGATCAAAAGGAGGATTCTTCCATAGCGCCCAGCATAACGCAACACCAAGGGTGGCTCCCCATAATATTATGATGGTGATTTTTCCAAGAAGACGAATCCGCATAAGTCAGAGGTAGTCGAAAATTAAACAATTCGCCTCGAAAATCCATTACCCAACCCCTATCAGGATGATATCCCCAATCTGGAATCAAATCACGTTAATTTCGTATTAAGAGCCCTTCTAACGCTTGATCTCATAAGCAATGTTTGGTCTTTCTTGTCGAACTTTCGAAAGGGTGCCACCTCTATTGCAACTCACCCCTCGCCATTATTCTTTCCCAGGACCCTGCAATTTTCCCATTGATCAATATGGAAGGAGGGTTCTTCGGGACTTTGATGAATTTTCAAGCCCTTCCTGTTTCGATATTGCAACTAATCGTTTAATTAACCTTGGCGCAAGAGGATAGCATCCATCGCGCATCGTCCGCGGCAACGAAATGCAAAGTTCCGCGCATTGGCCAGGTGCGGATGATCTCCTTTCTCGAAATAGCATCCTCGATGGTCTGCTCCCTGGCTTTCTTTACCTGTTGACCAACGGACCACACTGCGCCATTGTAATCTGTGCCTGCATCGCACAGAACCATCTGACAACTTGATCGGCGCGATCAAACTGTGGCAGGACCAGTCCCTGGTTTTTCAAAAGTATTGATAGCAATTGCTGTTCTTTCCTAATGATCATTCAACTTTTCCTTCAGCTCTCGGTGGAAGGGAATCCGAAGATCTGTTGATCTCCGTCTTCTTGTGATTGTTCCGCAGATTTGTAACAAAAACATTTAACTCCTCCAACGTTTTTAACTGTGCTCTCAACATCGCGTCGGCAGCCTGATTGATAACAATATTCAGCTGCGCATTTTCCGTTGCCCTGTTACGCATTGTATATAACAACAGAAGATTGTAACACGCGCAAAAAACACGCTCTGCCGCATAAGCAGGCTCCCAATCCATCCTGTCGATGGAAAGAATCGGGCCGATGAATTCATCCAACAACTCATCAAGAGAAGTGTTCTGGGATCCGGGGTTCTCTTTCTCTTTACTGATGAGTGTACAAGCCCGTGCAAGAATATCATGTTTGACGATATAATGATTCCCCACACCATCGTAAAAGGATTCATCTTCTTTTCCCCGGAAATAATCCGTCCACGCCGGCGAAGCCATCTCAATAAAAAGAAGCGCGAGATCGTATTGAACAGGGATCGCTGTGTCGAGCAGGATCTTCTCCAATGTTAAATCATTCGCCATAATTGATAAGGTCTATCAAAAGTTACGAAATGACGGAACGATTCCAATAGGAATTACAGGCAGCGAATCTAACGGGCCGGAATTAGTGCGAGCGATGAGCCACACCGAAAACATTAGGAGCCGCAGCATGGGCATTAAAAGAAAAGTAATTCTCGTCGTCCAGTAGCGACTCAAGAGCAAGGGCCAGGATATTATGAGACTTTGCAGATGGAGGTCGAACATTTTCCACCCGGAGCAACGAGTCGGGAAATAATGAGCTCGAAAAGGACACACTGGTAGAAGGCGTGGTTTTGATTCCATTGCCTGTCTTGGTCAGATGCAATATGCCCTGTTGTCGCACAGAGTCGTGCTTAACCTCAAAGCGCTCCTCAACATGTTTCTTATAGTGTAGACGTCCATCGTCTGCAACTATCCTGTATTCAGTTCTGTAGTAACCCTGAAGCCCGTTGGATGAAGTGTATTCAGCAGAAACTGTCTGGACGGTTACAGCAGTGTTATTCTTCCCGGCAAGAAAACTTGTACCAGCACGATGCGCAATGTCGTCAAGGCGCGTGATGATGCCTGGCGTAAGCAACGTATCCTCTGCACGTCGTTCCTGCCATCTGATCCACGCCATCATTATCATCGCAAGTACTGCCAACATCGATATGATGGATCTGATATCCGTCAATATTCTGAACGCATCCCTTCTTCGTTCTTTCTTCTTTATCTGGCTAATCTCAGAGACAAGGACCTCAAGAACATGATCCATGCCTTTCTCCGCACGAAGGGCAAACATCTCCGCCATCGTGAGATCCTTCCTGGCAAGCTCCTCCGGCGTGATGTCATAAAGCACCGGAAGAATTACTTTACGCCCGTCTTTTTCCCTCGAAAGAAGCGAATAAAATTCGCGCAGCGTCCATGTCTTCGAAATGTAGGTTGGACTCAGAATCACAATCCCGAAACGGGATTTGGAAAGCCCTTCCTCTATTGTGTCAGTAAGACGATCTCCGACACGAAGCTCTCGCCCGGAATACCAGATCCGCAGACCCGCTCTTTCAAGGCGGGCGCACAGTTCGTTTGCAATAGGCATTTTGTCTTCCACCGCATGCGAAATGAACGCATCGTACTCAAATGTTTCTTTGCCAATCATAGTTTCTTCGGCTAGTATACCGTGAAACTTTCCGGCGGCCAAATTGCTTTTCCGAAGCTGGCCATTCTGTTTCCAAGAAGGGCTATTTTATCAATCGAAGGCGAGCGGTAAGAGTCTCCCGGCCTTCCTTGCTCATCGTGATTTCCGTTTTACCGATCTTAAGGGTGTTCCCCTCAATGGCGGAGATGTTGTTCACATTCACAACATACGATCGATGAACTTTGACAAAATCAGGATTGCTGATCTGGTCATTGATGTGGTTCATACTTGTACTCAATCGGATCGTCTGTGTTTTACCAACGATGTGACAGTAGGCGCGCTCAGCTTCAAGAAACAAAATATCATTTACTGAAACCTTGACGTAAGCCTGGTTATCTGTGCGTACGAAGATGTAGTCAACCGGCTGCGATGGCGCCGCCTTTGATCTTTGTTTGAAAGAATAAAACGCCAGATCAATCGCTCTGATCAGTTCGTGCTCCTGGACCGGTTTCGAAAGATAATTTTCAGGAAGCGTTCGTTTTGCGCGATCGACTGTATGGGCGTCTCTCAGATCTGACAGATACACGATCGGAACCGGAAATGATTTCCGAATTAAATCGGCTGTGGTAATACCATCCATCTCTCCGGCAAGTGCGATATCCATCAGTATGAGATCGGGCCGTAATCGTTGCACTGCGTCAAGGGCCTCTTCGCCTGACGGGCAAATGCCTGCGACACTAAGTGAATGCCGTCTCAGCTTACCGGCGATATCTTCAGCCACAAGCAATTTATCTTCTACGATTAAAACACTGATCGATTCCTGGGTCATTTTAATGGTATTTTGATGAAAACCGAAGTGCCATCTTCTGATTTGTACTGAATGGTTCCCCGTAACTCTTTTACCAAGAGATGAATCATTTTAGTTCCAAAGGATTTTTCCGGATCTTCGGCGCCCGGCGTATAGCCAATGCCGTTATCTTCAACTTCAAGATGAATATCTTTTGCATCGCGAAGAACGATCCTTATGCCAAGCTTTGGATCCGGCTGTGAATGAAAAGCATACTTGAGTGCATTCGAAACGAGTTCATTCATGATCAACCCAAGAGGAATAGCGCGATCTACGTCCAGCTCAAGATCCTCGACATCAAGGTCGATGCCGATTTCACCCTCGCGGTAGCTGTACGAATAAAGAAGAAAATTCACAAGCTCCCTTGCGTATTCCTTTAGCTGAATGGTCCTCAGATTATCGCCAACGTAAAGCTTTCTATGAATCAGGGCCATTGCGTTCACCCTACCCTCATTGCGTTTTACTGCGGTGACAGCGACTTCGTCCTGCAGCTCCTGAGATTGCAGACTTAAGACGCTGGCCAGCAACTGCAGATTATTTTTCACACGATGATTAAGCTCTCTATTGAAAAGCTCCTGCATCATCTTGCCCTTTTTCGCGACGCGGAAGTTGTTATACGCGAGTCCTGCGATGACCACTAGCAGAAACACGCCACCAGTTAATCCGTAAATCATTGCTTGCTTTGCCTGAAGCTCAGCACTCTTCAGCTCACCCTGTTCCTGCAGATGAATAATCTGTTGCTCCTTCCTGAAAGTCTCGTAGCGTATCTGCCACGCGGTAATACTTTCAGCTTTTTCATCTGAGAGAATACTATCCTTCACCACAAGCAACTTTCTCATGTACTCGACAGCGAGGGGATACTGCCTGGTGACCTCACACGCCTGAATCCTGATCTCAAGGTTCTCCCGCATGGTTTCCGGTGCGTCGGTCACTCGCAATATCTGTTCTGCTTCTGTAAGAAGCTTGTCGGCTGCATAGTGATCGTTCTTTAGCAAAGCGATGCGTGCAAGGTTATTGTAACAACCTGCTTCGCCAACCTTTTCCTTAAACTCTACGCGCAACGAAAGCGCTTGACGAAAGTATGATTCAGCATCCGCTATGCGCCCCAACGCCAACATAACAGTTCCCAGATTCGAGTAGGTATTGGCGAAGGTTTTCCGATCGTCTATGGAACGTTTGATTTCAAGCGCCCTCGTAAGGTTAACGTAAGCGCTATCGTACCTCTTCATCTTCAGATAGATCTCGGCAATATTATTCAGCGACATACCCACTCCCCTGGTGTACCCGATTTTGCGTCTTGTATCCAGGGCCAAATGTGCATAGTTGAGCGCGTTCGGAAAGTCACCAAGATTCATGTAGACGGCGCTGACATTACTGTAGCATGACGACAGAGATTGCCATTCTTCCAGCTGTTCATGGCTTTCTATTGCGCGAAACGCATATTCAAGAGCTTTATCATAGAGGGCGAGATTCTTGAACAAAATAGAAAGATTCAACTCGACCATGGATATGTGCAGCGTATCATGCATCGCATTGTACGCCGCCAGTGCTTCCTGGTAATAATAGATCGAGCTGTCCGCGCGGCCGAGAAAGCCATATGCCGTTGCGATGCCGTTCAGATTGGACGCGATGAGGTCGGCATTCTTGAAATTCTCCGTAGCACGCGATCGCTGATAGTAAAAGACGGCGCTGTCATATGTGCCTTTGCCGAAAAAAGCATAAGCGAGCTGGGCATAATCAATAGCCAGCTCTTCCTTATTTCCTTTCTTGATCGACTCTCGCACTGCTGTCCGCGCACTGTCAATAGTGACTTGAGCGAATAGCGACGACGATAAGCAAAGGCAAATGATAACGCCAGGTAACTGAACGGACATGAAAAGGCAGTTACCGGAAAGATACCAAAAAAACGCGAAGCCACGACATCAGCCGTAGCTTCGCGATGAGTACCTAATTGATTGAATCCGCTGGAATCTGATAAGTTGGCCGCGGTTTTGGTGGCGGTGGTGTTACGACCGGATCATCGTCGGTGGTCATGATCGGCTCTTCGGAACAGCTGAAACTGATTAATGCGATAACGCAGATAAGCAGGTATCTGAATGCTTTCATTTTGTATTGATTATATGTTGAACAATAGCCCGGGGGTTAGTTGGCTATTCTGGATTCTGCCACCCCGAACGAATGTTTCGAACGACTCACATGGCCCGCAGCGCCCATCCGCGCAGCTACCCGGAAGTCATCCCCCAGAACAGGTACAAACCTATCAACGCGAACACCCCTGCATGTAACCGCTTCAGTGACTTGTTTTCCCAAAGACTTTCCTACTTTTCCCGATTCTTTCCTCGAAAATTTCGAATCGCGCAAAAAATAATATCTTGACTTTGTGAAAGTGAGGGTACAAATCCTGAAAACAATTCTAGAACACCTTTCTGAAAAGACTGGGCATGCGATAGATTTTCCTGGTCTGCGGTCGATTTCAGAAATGATCGGCGAATTGGGAAGTGATTATCTATACAAGAAGATCCTGCTGGAAATAAAAACGAAGGATGATGAGGAACTCCATGGAGTCCGCGATTTCCATCTGAACAAAATACTTGGCTTCCTCGGATTCAGTTCTTTGAATTCATTTGAAGCGCATCTTCATAATCCGCCGAACGATCAACTTGTTAGCCTGGTTGGAAATTATTACAGCTACGTAAGAGCAAATTATCAATCGGGAATCGTACTGCGTTCTCCGGTGCGCATCGTTCAATCAGAAACGGAAATTAATTTTAATCTGATCGGAAAAGAGCAAACCTATTCAGGTCCACTCAGAATTAAAGACGGATGTCTTTTCATATTGATGTTCTCCGGGGAAGGAAAATGTTTCCATCATGTTTATAAGATCGGAAACAGAAAAAAACCAATCGTTATGCAGGGAGTGTTTTCAGGTGTGTCTACAGCGTTTGATCCGATTGGAGGACGTACCGTTCTTATTCGTCAGGAAACTTCTTTCGACAGTCTGACCAATAAGAAACTTTCAGCGGAGGAAATGATTAGTTCCTCATCGATAGAGGAATCCAGAGTGGGGTCTTACTTCCGTAATTATTATAACAACAACTTGAGCCCATCCAAGTCGTCAGATTTTGGTTATGATGATCTCACACAATAAGTAAGCCCCTTTCTGGAGTTTTTGAAGTCTAATGGATCCGCCCGTCTGGCAGAGTTGCCTGGGGGTGAAAGTAGAATACCCGTGCGGTAGTGCGAAATCGATCTTCCGAAAGTCTCCAATTGGTTTCCCAACGCTCTCCTCAGTTTCCCAAATTATTTCGAAATCGTCAGCAATATTTTTGTGAATGACACTCCCGGCAGCAATGTAGACAACCGTTAGACCGTACGAAGTGATTCTCCTTCGCCTCCTTTACCGCTTCGAAACAAGATTCAAACTCTCCCACCAGCTCGCGATAGACCGAAAGAAATGTGCATCGTTCCTTGTGAATTTCATGGTCTCCATTCCATTGAGGTGCCTTGTTCACGTAATATCTCTCCATTTGATGATCAGATTTACTATTGAACCTACCTTATGTGAGTGCGAAGGCAAAGCGGAATTTCCGAATGCACTATTCTGGTTTCCGAAAGCATTTAACCCTTGTCCTTATGAAGACAAGAATAAAAAAATCACGCGCGTAGTATTTTTTCTGCATCTATCGATAACTGCTTTACAGGCTGCGAAATCATACCCTATGAATAGCTGTTCGTTCGTGATTAGAGCGCAGAATCACCTACCTTATAATTAAGGTTTGGGCGTTTGGTAAAATATTATGTCACGTCTGTAGAATATTTTCGTTACTTTGTGAGAGCCCGTCTATTGCTTCCACACGGAAGGAATAGATGGGTCTTTGTTTTCTTATGTTTACCTGCTAAAACACGAGTGGAAAGGTTCCTTTGAAGATGGGTTCTTAGCATGGAGACGGAAACAGGGAGGTCGATCGATGAAGAGTAGTGTTTTGATCATTGAACTTGTCAGCGGCAATCTCGCCGGGACGTTATCCGCAATCGGTTACAACGTAACGGTTACCCGTGGACTCAATGAAGCTACAGCAATTCTTTCGAGAAACGAATTCCAATTAATTATCAGCCGCATCTTTCCATCGCCACGAGCATGGTATTCATTTCTTTCTAAAGTCCGATATCATTCCTTCTCCCGCAACGTTCCAGTTCTCCTCGACGCTTCAGCAATCCACCTGTGGCCACAGTTTCATGACGCCGAGACTGCAGGTGTACAGGCAATTCTACCGTTGGCATCTGATCAGGAACTCGCACGAGAGGCAATCAAACACATACCTTCGGAGGAGATTTCAAAATCCTTCTTTGGCAATGAGAAACTCATGGACGCTATCCATACTGAAAATGAAGAACAACTTAAATTTCTTCAAAGCCGGATACGTGAACTGGATAAGTCGAATGTGCTGCTAAGGGACCTTCTCGCTTCTGAAAAAGACAAGAGCGGATTTCTGAAATCTCAACTTTCCGGATCGACGGACGTCGAATTGGAAATAAATGATCAGCCTGAGTTGAGACAGGATTCAATCGTGATTGAAAACTATGGCGCTTCATATGTTGACGATAATACGGAACACCGAAGTCGGAACCTTGAAATACTTTTCAGTAATACCAGGGAAGGAATCCTTATTCTTGACTCCGATGGTAATATCTTTTTCTTTAACAAAACTTTTCGTGAGTTCATAGCACAGGGCACAGGTCGACCTCCAAAACTAGGACAACCTCTTTGGGAAATAACAGTTCCGGAGCGCCAGGAGAAATCGAAGGAGCTTTTTTACAATGCGCTAAAAGGAAAAAAATACGATGTAGAGGTTCGCGTGACCACTGGCTCCGGCGAACTATACTACCAGCTGAACTATTCTCCTGTCAAGATCGATGGTGAGATCAGGTTCGTCACCGTTATTCTCACGGACATTACAGCAAGAAAGAAAAATGAAGAAAAGCTGAAGAACTCCGAAGCCAACCTCCGGGCCATCTTCAACAATACCATAGACGGCTTTGCACTTTTGGATGCCGACCTTAAAATCCTGGCATTTAATGATCATAACTATCAGAATGTACTCGAGCTTACAGGAAAAGAACTGAAAGTGGGCAACAGCATTTTTGACACGCTCCCCCCTGAACGCGTGAATGGATTCCGCGCGCTGATCCAAAAAGTCCGGGAAGAGGAAGTCGTGCGATCTACAAGTCATTATAAAACGGCTCAGGGCAGCAAGTGGTTCGATATCCATATCCGCGCAGTACGAAATGAACTGGATGAGATAACAGGCTTTGCCATCACTTCTCACAATTCAACAGAGATCAAGAAAGCCGAATTTGAAATTATCCGGCTGAATAAGTGGCTGCTGAATTTCCAGAATGCAATCCAGCGATCGTCGATCGTGTCAATTGCCGACAAGAAAGGTAATATCACTTTTGTGAATGAAAACTTTCTGACGATCAGTGGGTATTCGTACGAAGAGCTGATCGGAAAAAATCACCGTGTAGTTAACTCCGGATATCATCCGAAATCATTCTGGCGAAACATGTGGCAGACCATCACCCGAGGTGAGATCTGGCGGAACAGAGTGAAGAACAAAGCCAAGAACGGAAGCTTATATTGGGTTGATACTTTCATCATGCCGTTTAAGGATGAAGAAGGAAATATTGTCCAGTACCTGTCAATCCGTAACGATATCACGTCGATCAAAACAGCCGAAGAAGAACTGTTACAGAACAAACTCCTGCTTCAGCAAGCCTCCCGGATTTCCGGTGTAGGCTACTATGTCGTCGATCAGCTGACACGGACGATCACTCCTTCACCCGAGTTGCTGGAACTGTTCAACCTCACCAACGAAGAGTTTGTCCTGATCACAAACGGTATGCTGGAAGGAAGACATTCAGGGCTCCGGAAGATCTTCGACGTGAATACCCTTCTTGGCACCGACGAAACCAGCGAAGAAATCAAAGTCATCCAGCCTGATGGTAGTATCCGGTGGTACTACAGAAGATCGAAGTTTACGATGGTCATTGATAACGAAGAAAAGATCATCGGCACCATTCAGGAGATCACGGACCAGAAGTCGACGGAAGAGAGATTGCGGAAGTATAACGAGCGCTTTGAAATTCTTTCTCAGGCTACGAATGATGCCATCTGGGATGTTGATCTGCGTGAAGATGTTATCTCGTGGAGTCATGCTATCCGAACCAAATTCGGATATCAGGAAAAAAGTCTTCAGAAATCGCGTAGCTGGTGGGAGTCGCGTATTCACCCGGAAGACAAGGAAAGGGTACTCTCTTCTTTCGGAGAAGCGGTGTCCTCCAAACATAATTCATGGAGTGCTGTATATCGGTTTCTCGCTGAAGATGGCAGCACTAAATATGTCAGCAATCGTGCATCCATAATATTGGATGACGGAAACCCTGTTCGTGCCATTGGTGCCATTCAGGATATTACCGAAAGCATGAAAGCGACGGAGGAAATCCACAAGCTTTCACTGGTAGCCAGCAAAACCAACAGCGGGGTAATGATCACCGACGCGCACGGATGCATCGAATGGGTGAACGAAAGCTTTTCTCGAATCTCCGGATACCGTCTGGAAGAGGTGAAAGGTGAACGGATCACTGTAATGCAGGGCCCGGAGACGGATGAAGCCACTGTTAAACGGATTTCTGAAAGGATGCGGAGAAGACAGCCCGTCTCTGAAGAAATAATTCATTATACCAAGGCAGGAGAAAAGCTTTGGATCAAGTTTGAGATCTCCCCTGTGTTCGATGAAAGGGGCGTGCTGCGAAACTTCATCTCAATACAAACCAATATAACCGAGCTGAAGGAGTATGAACTTTCAATCACGGCAATTGCGGAAGAGTTGTCTACGCTTATTGAGAACGCGAACGTTCCGATATTCGGAATTGATGTTGACGGAAAGATCAACGAATGGAATAATGTATGCAGTGAATTGTTCGAGTTCAGCAGGGACGCCGTGCTTGGACGACCTTATTCGGATGTATTCAGGGGTTCAGGTTCATCGGACGGTCTGGCGACTGTTGCTGGTGTAGCTCTGAAAAACCGATCCGTCAGCAATTTTGAACTTCCTCTTGTCACTAAATCAGGGAAGAATGTTATCCTACTCATCAGCGCATCGCCACGACGAAGCAGGGATCGCCAAACTACCGGAGCGATATTCGTTGGTCAGAATATCACTGAGCTCATTGATTATCGATTAAACCTGGAACGTAAAGTAGAGGAGCGTACCCGCGAACTTCACGCAGCGCTGAGTAAAGAACAGGAACTCGTGAAGTTGAAGAACCAGTTTGTCTCTATCGCTTCACATGAATTCCGCACGCCGTTATCAACTATCGCACTTGCTGCGGGTTTCATCAAACGATACGAAGACCGTATTCCAAAAGAAGTGATAGATGAAAAAGTCTTGTCTATCGAAAGGCAGGTCTCTCATATGACCTCACTTCTTGACGACATTCTTGTAGTCGGAAAAGCAGAGGCTGGACGCCTTCCTGTTAATTTACAGCCAATGGAGGTCTCTTCGTTTTTCAGAGTCGTTGCCACCGAAGTGGAGCGCGCGCTGGGATCAACGCATAAAATCGTCATAGAAGAAGATCTGAAATACCGCGAAATCGTAAGTGATGAAAAACTTCTTCGAAACATCGTGGTCAACCTGTTCACCAATGCAATTAAATTTTCGCCGGCAGCGGATCGAGTGGACGTCACCATAAAAACTCACCTCGATCAACTGGACCTCATTATCGCAGATTACGGAATGGGAATTCCTGTTCATGAAATCGAGAATATTTTCGAACCGTTCTTCCGTGGCGGAAATGTCCATTCAATACACGGAACAGGATTGGGTCTCTCTATCATACGAAAGGCAACAGAACTTCTGCATGGGAGAATCCAGGTACAAAGCAAGCCCGGCCAGGGTACAACGTTTCATGTAACCTTACCCATCTGATGAGTAAAACTATTTGCGCAATTGACGACAACCCGGACCTTTTAGCAAACCTCACGGAGTTCCTTCGCCTCGAAGGTTACGTCGTTCACGCATTTTCCGGCGGAAGTGGCGCACTCGAATATTTGGAAACTAACGTCCCAGATCTTATTATCACAGACTTGTGGATGCCTGCAATGGATGGCCTTTCCTTCATTCAGATCCTTCGTGAACGAAAGATTGAAGTCCCTGTAGCGGTCTTTTCAGCAAAACCGCCATCAGATTATCAGGAAGAGGCAACCGCATTAGGTGTTTCAGTTTTTATCAAGAAACCATCAGACCTGGAAGAAATTATTTCAAAAATCCATCCCCTAATTGAAAAATAGTCATGAGTTCTAAGATTAAAGTAGTGATTATCGACGACCACGGGCTCCTTCGTCAGGGCATTCACTCCATGCTGCGCGACGTTGACAAGATCGACGTGGTAGGCACGGGATCGAGCGGTGAAGAAGCTGTTACTATGCTGACAACACATTTACCCGATGTCTACCTCATGGATATCGTCATGCGTGGAATGACCGGCATCGAAGCGACGAGATGGATTAAAGAACAGAAACCTGAAACCAAGATCATTCTTATCTCCAGCGAAGTAAACAAAGATTTTATTGGCGCAGCGATAAAAGCTGGTGCAAATGGATATCTCCCAAAAGACACAGGAAAAGAAACGCTCATTGATGCAATTCATAGCGTTGTTGACGGAAGAAACTTCTTCAGTCCCGAGATTACGGCACTCGTCTTTCAGGATTTTTATCTCAAGGAGAAAGAAGGCAAAGGGTTGCCAAGACGGAAATCTTCTGAACTTAGCAAACGCGAAGAAGAAGTCCTCGTACTGATTGCGTCAGGCAAGTCATTGCGTGAAATCGCTGATGATCTTTTCATTAGCGTGAAAACAGTAGAGACGCACAAGCAGCACATCCAGGAAAAACTAGGACTTAAAAACACTGCTCAGCTTGTGAAGTATGCGATTGAACGAAACATGGTTTGATCAGGGATTCCCTGATCAAACCAGCAATCCGCTGAATTTTTAAAAATCATCGTTTCAATATTGGTCGGGGACTCTTCCGTGAGAAACTTTGCTTGAAACAACGTAGAGTGGCTGACCAGTTCTCATATCCCCTGACATTTCAGCAAGGACCCGACAGTCTTAAGGATCATTGCCTGGACATTCTTGGAAAAATCGGGTTCGACAGTGCAATCGTAAGCTACTTTTCAATAAACAAGTGGTTTCGAGTTCACGTTGGGATTAAATTCCCCGAAACCTCTCTTGAAAACCTCCTTTATCGCCTGGTAATCCAAGAAAATGGATTCGCTCAGATTACAGATGTTCTGAATCACCCTTCTTATAAGTTCATTGCCCTCAAATCAGGAGCTCCCCTTATTCGTTTCATCGCCGCTGTACCGATTTTTAACTATTCTAAAGTCGTTACAGGCGCAATTACCGTGATCGACGGCCGAAGAAGAGAGATCGCGGAAAAGGAAATCATCATGCTCGAGGAGTTTTCAAGCAGCATCTCGCGCGATCTCCAGGCTGAGAAGAGTCAGCTGATCTAAGGTCTTATCATCCTTTGCCTGATTTATTTACAATCCTCTTTGCTCCGATGGTCCCGCGTATCAGGAACAGCGAAGTTTGTAAAAAACTCAGTGATGCGCGAAAGAGACATCAGTTCCGTTGGTTTACAATTTTTCAACCTTGAGCTTAAGAAGAAGAAAGATCTTCTGGATAGCTTTACTTACAACTGCTCTCACAGCATTCGTTCTCCCCTTAAATCAATAGAAGGGCTTGTAGGGTTGCTCAAAGAGCACCCTGAAGTTGCAGGCGATGGCAGCAACTACCGGGCACTCCTGAAAACAGAAGCAGAACGCCTTCAGTCAATCGTGTTTCATTTTAACGAGCTGCGTATCAACGCTGAAAAAGATGTCTGTCCCAGAGTCATTGACGTGGAGATGTTGCTGGCCCGCGTCATCCATCCCTTCAGATCACAATTATTGAAAGATGACATCTCTCTGCAAACCCATATCAACCAGAAGGGCGATCTGATCACCGATTCTTCCAGACTCGAGCCGATCCTCACAGAGTTGATCACAAACGCGATTCAGTTTCAGGATCATACGAAAGAAAAAAAGGAAATCTGGATTTACGTTACGGCGAGTCCCTCAAGCTGCAGTATCCAGGTACATGACAACGGGATCGGTATCCGCGAAAATGATGCACGAAAAGTTTTCGGTTTATTCTTCCGCGGATCGGTATCCTCGAGAGGATCAGGTCTGGGTCTGTTTGTTGTTTCCCAGCTCGTAGAGAAGCTTGGCGGATCCATCTCAGTTCAAGCCATACCGGAACGAGGCACCATTTTCTCAATTCTTATCCCTAACGCAAAACTGAAATGAAAATCGTTGTCACGTTCCTGCTCCTGTCATGTGCGTGGTCCAGCCACGCTCAACGTGTTTACATGCGACTCGCAGGAGAAGCTACTGCAGTCGGAGTTCGCTACGGCGCCGCAGCAGGCTATACAAGTCCGAAAAAGATTCAGATCGGACTTTTCCATCAAAACGAATTACCACAAGATGAATCGAGATATGCTCGTGGGAAGACGTTCACTGGTCTCGAAACACTTTATCCTTTTGCAAAGGGACAAAAAATATACGTCAGTGGCCACCTTCGGGCTGGTATCGCCGAGAGAAGATTTCTTGTGTTGGTACCTGGTGTAAGAACTTCAATTGAACTAATACAGGGAGTAGAACTTGGATTGGGCATGCACTGGAGATACAACCGCGCTGCCCATGAGTTGGGAATTCAGTTTAAGATCTAAATATGATCCGATACGTCATCATCATTTTCGCGGCGGCCATAATTAGCTGCGAATCTTTTCCGGAGAACCACTTCGAATGTTTCGTCATACCGGAGAACGAGCACTACGCGACAAACCGTCACGCGGAAGCGCTGCAATCGTCGACACTCTTTTTCCAGGCACGCTTCGATGAAACTGCCGAGTATTCTCTTCCTGATGGCTTACAGGATTCAAAAAACAAGTTGCTTGGCTTCTCAGATTGTAATGCAGAGCACCATGAGAACAGCGCCCGGTTCGGTTGGCAATGGTTTAATAATACTATTGAAATCTTCGCCTATTGTTACGTCGATGGAAGAAGAATAGAAGCTTATCTCGGCGAAGTTTCTATTGGAGAAGTAGCTGATTATGAAATTGAAATTACATCCGACGCGTATGTTTTCACCTTTCAGAATAAAAAGACGCGCATTGAACGCAAATCACAATGTGAAACTGGAGTCTATATGATGTTGTGGCCTTTCTTCGGCGGACAGCATCCGGCACCCCACGATGTAAATGTTTACCTGAAAAGGTTCTGATTTCTCCTATGAAAAATCTCGGAATCTCCCCAAAACATTACTATCAGGCCCTTGCTGACTAATCAAGTGCTATCCTGATTCTTTCAAAATGAATTTTCCACTGATGTTTTCCTTGTCGGGCGAGTGCAACTTTGAATCATAAAACCACACACCATGCAAGTCAGATATCAAACCAACGCTCACACAGGCCTCATCCTTTGGGCATTCCTGTTCGTGCTCTTCTTTTACTCAATCGCCACCGACGCTCAGGTACTTACCGAAGACCAGTCAGTGGAAACTTACGATCGCACCGATGGCATATTCATCGGATATTCCATTTCAGTGGGTTCTCAGACATATGCGATCTCCAGCGACCTGTCCAAACTACATGGCATTCGCTTACGCCGTGAAGGTGGGACTGTCGGTTTCGTTTTGGGAAACAATTACGGGGCGATCAAACCAACGGTAGGCCTATTCTACTCAGCACCGTCAGCTGCGTATTCAATCGACGCACTCGAAGTTGGTCTGGCGGGATATTTGTATTTCCTCCGTTCAGCAACGGGAAAAAATCGTGCATTTGAACCTTACTTGTCGCTGGCAACCAAAGAAGTTCGCTCAACGTTCTACGGCCACTTCCTTGACTCCCATTCCGGAAAGAATAAAAGTGTAAGCAGGGATGAGCTCTTTGGAAGACTGAGATCGATGCAGGGCTTCGTCGGCCTTGGAGTAGAATATCAGCTGCGCTCACTTGAGAATCATTTCCTCCATTTCTTTGCAGAAGCACGCTATGGAATGACAATGAACGAAAGCGCCAGCACCGCTGTTCTCCGCAGAACCAGAACTGATGACGCGACGTCTTTTACGGTTGGCGTGAACTTTGGTAAGATCAGAAGCAAAAGAATTTAAGAATAATGAGTGAAAGTATAAAACGATTCGACGTAACCACTTCAGCGACGGAGAACTTTGTAAGAGAATATGCGGAAAGAATGCGACACCCCGTTTCGCATATATTGTCGGTTATCAAC
>JAEYXN010000086.1 GCA_023431285.1 Bacteroidota bacterium | reverse complement strand
GTGTAATGTATTTTTTTCCTGACAGTACTTTCTGCACCGCCCCCAGTAATTCTTCTGTAGCAGACTCCTTGTTGATAAAGCCTGATGCGCCAGCCTTCAGACATCGGATCGCATAATGCTCTTCCGGATGCATGCTCAACATCAGGATTGGCGACTTCACACCATCCGCCTTCAGCTGCTTAAGTGTCTCCATCCCGTTCTTTCCAGGCATTGAGATATCCATAAGGATCACATCGGGAAGCTCGCGCCGCGCGATATCTATGGTATCGCTGCTATTCCCGGCTTCAAACACTTCCACATCAGGATAACCTTCCTTCAAAAGACCGATCAGTCCCTTACGTACAATGGCGTGATCGTCGGAGATAAGCACTTTCATGCGTGAACGGTTTTATTTGTTTTCATTGGTACACTCAGCACTACCGTTGTACCGGATGGCTCGTTCGCTGTGAAGATCAATTCTCCGCCAAACATCCTTGCCCGCTCCTTCATACCCAGGATTCCCAGGGACTTTTTAGTTCGAACCTCTTCCGGATCGAAACCAATTCCATTGTCGCGAACTATCATTTTCACAAAGTTATCACTTACCTCTATAGATGTTTCCACCTGCGTTGCGTGAGAATGCCGCGCAACGTTGGTGAGTGACTCCTGGTAGACTCTGAAAATATTCGTTGCAAGATTTTTGTCGATATCTTCCGACACGTTGCCGGAGAACACTGCGTTGATGCCAGTATTCTTTGTAAACTCGCCGGTCTGCCATTCCAGGGTAGAAATCAACCCAAGATCATCGAGCATTCCAGGTCTTAGTTCCGAAGAAATTCGTCGGACTGTTTTTATTGTTTCATCAATCAAACCAATCATAGCATTCACGCGGTCGAGCATCTGTTGCTCTTCAAAACGTTTCCTCAACCAGGAAGCATCCATTTTGAGAGCAGTAAGCTGTTGCCCTATCACATCATGAATTTCCCTTGATATCCTTGTTCTCTCTTCTTCTCTCACCTCCTGGAGGTATTGGGTGAGCCTCTGTATTTCTTCGGTTCGTTCAACCAAGTTTTTTTCCGCCTGTATCCTTTCTGTGACATCGATGCCCACTCCCATAAGGTAATCAGCTTCGCCGAAATTCACTTTGATACCGTTAAAGAAGAACGGCTTTTTCTCCCCTGACTTTGATGTAAAATAGCCGATTACTTCTGCGTGTCCTCGTTCGAATACTTCCGTAATCTTTGTTGAAAGAGTTTCCTTCTCGTCGCCCTGAAAAAAATCAAGCGGGTGCATATCCCTGATCTCTTCTGCAGAGTATCCGGATACTAATTCAAAATTTCGGTTCCATCGGAGAAACTTCCCATTCCTGTCGTAAAAATAAAAAATACCAGGAAGTGCATTGATGATGAAATCGGAGAAAATCTTTTCCCTTTCAATCTGTTCCTCTGCCGCTCTTCGCATTTCCTCATGCTCGAGGGTGGAAAGAGTAAAAGATATGTTGGTGGACGCTTCCTCAAGAAGCAGGATTTCGTTGTCATCAAAACAAAAGGCGTGGTCTGAATACAGATGAAAAACCGCAATGACCTTTTCGCCCTTTCGTATAGGCAACGCAATGAATGCACGAAAACCACTATCAAGCGCCTGCTTAGCCCAAGGTTTCATGCTTTCATCGTTTTCGATGTCATTACAATAGACATACGCGCCCGTGCGGATAGCCGATGCCGTTGGTTCCGCGTGAACAACCGGATCATCGATACTAACTATATCATCAACAAAACGTCCATCAACGTTACCTGCACTGCATACTGCGACAATGCCATTCTTCTTTTGATCGATCTTTCCGACCCATGCCATTTTGAACTTCCCGACTTCGACAGCGATCTTACAGACTTCCTCGAAAACTGTTTGTTCGGTTTCAGCATGAATCATCATTTGATTGATCCGCGAAGTGAAGTTATAAAATCTGTTCGCTGACTTGATCTTTTCTTCAGCCTCAACGCGGTCAGTGATGTCATGATAATTAAGTACGACTGCCTGAATATTTGTATCCTGAAGCCAGTTGGTATAGGTACCTCCAATCCAGATTGTTTGACCATCCTTGCGCGAGAAGGGAAAAGTTGCCTTAACAGAGGCGCCCGGCTTGTCTTTGATCGACTCAATAAGATCGCCCAGGTATTTTCTTTCCTTCGGATTCACAAAGCCGAGACTCAAACGGTTATGAAGTTCATGTGATTCGTAACCTGTAATTCGCGTGGTGGAAGGGCTATGGTAAACGATGCGTTGGTTTTTATCCAGCAACAACACAGCGTCGGTGCTTTTTTCAATCAGCGTCCGGAAATATTTTTCGCTGGCTTCGAGGCGCTGCGTTGCCTTTCTTACTTCTGTTACATTTCTGAGATAAATAGAAATTCCATCCGGAGAGGGGTAGATATGATTCTCGAACCATTGGTCTTTGGGCTTGTAATATCCTTCGAAGTGGATATACCGCTGTTCCTCCATTGCCTGATGATACGCCACGTAGAACGGTTGTCCGACACTTTCAGGATACTCCGTCCAGAAGTGTTTTCCGATAAGCGTTTGCGGATCCCTGTCGAAAATCTCTCCAGCCTTTTGATTCATATACGTGAAGCGCCATGACCGATCGAGAGACAAGAACGCGTCGCTCACTCTTTCAATAGTAATGATCGCATTCCGCTGTAGCTTCACCACCTCTGACGCTTTCTCCTTTACCAACCTGTTCAACTTCTCTGGCTGGCGCGCGAGATACCACGCGAATACCCCAGCCGTTGCAGAAAACATGAGTCCGAGAAGCGAGATCACAATCCACGAAGAGCGTTCATAATAATCGGCACCGGGGATCACGTAGAGTTTCCATTCACCGTCAGGCACATCGATCGAAAAAAACTTTTGATGTTCTGGTTTCACTCCGGGAAGAAAAAACTCTTCCTGTCCGGTTATTGGATTGATCTTTGAAAGCTGATATGAAAACTCTCTGTTGGGGCGATCCATTCCTCCCGCCGAAATCAGCGTCTCCATTTTGATGATTACAACGGAGAACCCCAGAAAGTCTCCTCCTCTGAAGATTGGAAGCCGTCCTACCACTCCTACATATCCTTGCACCAACCGGAATGGACCAGCGAAGAACAGGTTATTCCTCTGGAGTGACTTCATGGCTTCTTCACTTCTCGCGTTATCACCCAATACATCGTAACCCAAAGCAACTTTGTTCTCTTCAAAGGGATAAACATGTGTGACAATTCCACGCTGCGTCAATTCAATCGCATCGATATATTGATTTGATTGGAGGATAGCGATTGCAACTGAGTCAAAGTTTTCAGGAACTCCGTACTTACTTACGATGAAAGCGAGTGTTTTTGTGGCTGAGAGACTATAACTCAGGGAATTCACCAACTGATTTCTTACGGAATTGGCTTCTTCTATCACCTTCACATCCTGGGCTTCCTTGAAGATGAGGTGACGCTGGTACGCCAGTAGTTGCGTGAGTAACGCCACTATTGCGAACACGAGGACACCGGTCAATATAGGTTTCTTGGTTTCGATAACCTTTAAGATAAGAAATTTAGATTTTCTCAAAAAAACACAGGATCTGCGCTCTCACTGCAGGTGGCATCGCCTTTTAAATAATAAGGTAACAATTATCAGTATGAAGGAATGGATTAACTGGTCCGGTTCGTTGCGATTTGTACCCGCCAGGTGCTTAGAGCCTGCTAATGAACAGGAACTTGCGACAATCATTCGAAGTATATACCACGAAGGAAAACGCTTCCGCCTCGCAGCCGCCGGGCACTCCTCTTCGGCCCTTGTAGAAACGAATGAAACCCTGATCAATCTAAAGAAGATGAAGGGACTTGTTGCCCATGCGGGAGATACAGCAACGTTTTATGCAGGAACCACAGTGGAGGAGGCCAATGAAGCCCTCGAGAAAGTCGGATTAGCTTTGTTCAATACCGGGGACGTTGATGTGCAAACCCTCGCCGGCGCCATTTCGACGGGAACACATGGGTCCGGGAAAACGCTGCAGAACCTCGCATCAGTTCTTCATGGGGCCAGATTAGTAAATTATCGCGGCGATATTTCCGAATACTCGGAAGACACCGACCCGGAAGCAATGCGGGCAATGCGTGTTTCCCTTGGCGGACTTGGCGTGTTTTCGACAATCACAGTGAAGGTGGTTCCTCTCTTCAGTCTTCGGCGCCTGGAACTGTGCACAGATACCGACACGTGTATGCAACATCTTGACAACCTTGCAGCGAACAATCGGAACCTGGATTTCTACTGGTATCCCCGCAATGACGGTGTCAAGATTCGAATCCTGAATGAACCAGGAAAAGGAATGACACATTTCAGTTTCAAGCATCGCATTGCATGTGATGAAACAGATGTGGTGGGTAAAATCTTACCAAGAACTCGTGATCTCAAGTTTGAGGAAATGGAATATTCCCTCGAAGAAGATGCGGGCCCGGCGTGTTTCGAAGCTGTCAGAAAGCGAGTGAAAGAGAGACACCGGAAAAATGTAGCCTGGCGTGTCCTTTACCGATTTATCGCTGAAGATGACTTTTTCCTGAGTCCGCATTCAGGTCGTCCGGGTGTATCTATTTCACTGCATCACAATGCTGGTCTGCCTTTCAAAGAATATTTTAATGATATCGAGCCGATTTTCCGCGATTTCGGGGGAAGACCTCACTGGGCGAAAAAACATAACATGACCGTGGAACACCTCCGGGGGCTATATCCGATGTGGGAACAATATCACGCGGTGCGACATCGGTTCGATCCCGAAAAAAGAATGGTGAACAAACATTTGCAGCATATTTTATTTCAAAATGATTAAATTGAAAAAGCCTTACGGAAAAAAGCGATGGGCATTTGCAGCCGGGCACATCCCATTACATTCGACCGGAAAAGAACCTGACTTTACAAGCCACGACAAGGTGGCAATTCTTAACACGTCAGATAGCGACGCTGAAATTTCGATTAAAATTCTTTTTGAGGACCGTGAGCCACTGAGTGAATTCAAAGTGAAAGTCCGGGCAGGGAGAGTAAGGAAAGTTTGGATCAATGATCTGATCGATCCATATCCTGTTCCTCTTGATACAGCCTACTCGATAGATCTCAGTGCTAATGTGAATGTGATTGTCCAGTTCAGCAGAATGGAAACTTCGTCGCGGGAAACCGCTGGTTTTGTTGTCACCCCATACTATAAAATGATGAATGAATCTTCACTTGGCATACTTTCTTCGATGATAACGCCAGCGGTGTTGATCCTTGCGAGCGGATCGCTCATCATGACAACATCTCAGCGTCTTGGAAGAGTGATCGAAAGGGTACGAAAGATATCGATGGAGTTCATGCTTCTCGAGAAAAAGACAGATGAAGAAGCAGTACATACCACGAAGCGGCGTATACTCTATACGTTGCTCCGGAAAAGTGCAACGCGATGCAAGCTGCTTACACAAGCGATGACACTCCTTTATGTGAGTCTTGGATTATTTGTCGCGACGAGCCTTGCGATCGGTGTGGTTGGAGTCACCCATATTCGTTACACATGGATTCCCACTGGTCTGGGAATGGCCGGCGCGATCGTGTTGTTTGTAAGCTCCTCGATATTGATTATTGAATCAAGGCTTACACTGTCTGTAGTATCAGACGAAGTAGATTTTGTGATTGAAACAAGCAGGGTGAATGCACCGGATAACGTGAAGGGTACACGCAGATGGAACTGGAAAGACTGGATTAATTTCTGACGATCGAATGGCACTTCATTTTAGTTAGTAAACCTATAAATCAACGGTTATGGAAAATTCACGCAACAAGAAAGAATCGGGCAGAAGGCCTGGGGATCATGCGAACGGGCCCAGGCCAGACTTGCAGGACGGTTCGAAGGGACGGGATTTGTCATACCTCAATGAAATGCCGCAGATGGGAGGTTACGAAGGAGTGAAGGGTGGAAGCCCACCTCCGAGGGGGCCTCAGTCATCCGGCCGAAGAAAATCTATGGCAGACGAAAGCTGATTTATCTAATGGAGAAAAAAATAGGACACAAAATATGGGCTATCGCGGAAGGTTATATCCCCGCCTACGGTAATGGTCCTGAACCACAATTCACAAGTCATGAGACCGCGTGCATTCTGAATGCCGGGAAGGTTGATGCACAGGTTTCTATCACCATTTATTTTTCGGATCAGGATCCCGTAGGACCCTATACGCTCACGGTACCGGCCCAACGGACCAAGCACTTACGTTTAAATGATCTTAAAGATCCGGCTCCTATTCCGCGCGATACGGATTATGCATGCGTTATAGAATCTGATCAGCCCGTAGTGGTACAACATCCGCGTCTTGATAGCCGACAGGCGGAAAATGCGTTGATGAGTACGATGGCTTTTGCGGTAGACTGAAACTACGTTTTCCAAAACCTGGAAAGCTGGCCCTTTTCTAACTCCGTGTCCGACGATTTTATGTCCCGGACCAGCTTTTTAATATCCGTTATTTGTCTTACATTTTCATTCTGAATACTGTCCTAACCTTAAATCATACCTTATGTCATTCTCAATTGAGTCCTACTTCGCGCTGGTGGAAGAAGCCCTCGCCGAATACAAAATTGATCCTGCTACGTGCAGAGGGCAACAGCCCGGACAATGGAACCTTGTTCTGGGTTCCGCCAGTATCTGGGTCGACGTGTTTCAGTCGCGCGACGCACAGGGCAACCCAGCTCAATATGGTTACTTTCAGGTGATGGCGCCGATCTGCGACGTCCCCGTCAATAACCAGCACCTTTTTACAAGAGAGTTGCTTGAAGCGAACCATTCTCTATATGGTGTTGCTTTTACGATCTTTAAGGAGAAGGCTTACATCAGAGCGATCCGCGAGCTTCAGGGACTGGACAAATCAGAAGTCAAGGCAACCTTCGATCGGGTTGGAATATATGCTGATGATTGGGACGACAAACTGAAACAAAAATATCTTGCATTTTCTGGTGGCCGCGTAGCCCCTTAAGAGAATCTAAAAAGCCAGGACTACTCTCCTGGCTTTTTCATTCCAATTCAATCTGGGTGCGCCCAACCGACTGTGGTGGCTACGGATTTTCGAATGTCACACTGTAATAAAACCTTATGAAAGCTGCGACGCTCACTATCTATTTTGTTTGTGTCATTCTATTGGCGAATGCACAAGAGCAGACATATGCTGAGAAACTCGGGTATCCAAAAGGAGCAAAAGTGCTCATTCTTCATGTTGATGATGCGGGTATGTCGTGGGACTCAAATGAAGGGGCAATCACTGCGTTGGAAAAAGGGGTGGCCAGTTCGGTAAGTATTATGATGACCTGTCCGTGGGTGCCGGGTTTCTTTCATTATCTGAAAGATCATCCAGATGTAGATGCCGGGCTTCATCTCACATTAACATCGGAGTGGAAAGATTACCGATGGGGTCCGCTCGCAGGGAAGTCTGCCGTTCCTGGTCTTGTTGACGGAGAAGGTGCGCTTAGGTCTACCGTTGAAGAAGTCGTAAAGCACGCCACTGCAGATGAAATTGAAGCAGAGATCCGAGCGCAACTCGACCGCGCGCGAAATTTTGGATTCACCCCAACGCATATGGACTCTCATATGGGAACCGTGTTTGCCAAACAGGAATATCTTGAACGATATTTCAAAGTGGGGATCGAAAATCAGATTCCAGTGATGTTTCCCGGAGGGCATAATACGATGATCGGAAAACAAATGAACTTGAGTGCAGACTCCAGACAACAAATGAAACAGGCCGGAAAGCTTCTTTGGGACAGCGGTCTTCCTGTGCTTGACGATCTTCATAATCTTAGTTATGACTTCCCTTACAAGCAAGGCATGTCAGACAAAGAGATACAAGACCTTGCCACCGCTAAATACATGGAGACGATTCTGGAACTCAAGCCTGGACTCACGATGGTGATCATGCATTGTACCTGGACATCGGAAGTATTTCCGCATATCTCTGATTCCGGACTAATCAGAAAGGGCGACCTTCTTGCTATGACGAACCCCGCATTCAAACAGTTTCTTGAGAAGGAAAAGATCATTATCACCACCTGGAAAGAGGCAATGAAACGGAGGAGAGGACCATGATCGACTCCTGACTGGCATGATAACGGATAAGCCTTGATTAAAAAAGATCGACGTATGGCCATTGAGTTGAAGGCCGTCAGATCACCCTGATCAAATTTCCAGTTATCTTAAAAAATCTGTTGGCAGAGTTCACGTGCCGCGTTCACAGAAGTATACTTATATTGCGACTCTTTTTTTCTGAGTATAAAAGCTTTCAAGTCTACATAATGCGAAAGATCGTCCTGAACCTTGCGGTAACACTTGACGGATTTATTGAAGGTCCGAATGGAGAGATTGACTGGTGCAGCATGGATATCGATCCCGCAGACAGTTCGGTTCGCGAATCTTTTTTCGATCAGTTTCTCGAAAGCATTGATACGATATTCTATGGTCGTATCAGTTACGACAACTGGGGACAGTTTCAGCCAGCGCAGCAAGATTCTGAAGAAGTGAAAAAATTGTGGCGTGGAGTGCATTCGAAAAAGAAATTCGTCTTTTCTACAACGGCATCTTTGAGTGAAGATAGCGTGACTCTTATTCGAGACTCAGTACCTCAGCGCGTGGCGGAGATCAAGGCGCAGCCTGGAAAAGACATCTGGTTATATGGTGGAAGTAGTCTCATTGCTACGTTTATGCAGCATGACCTGATTGACCGATATCTGCTGGCAGTGCACCCGGTGGTGTTGGGATCAGGAAAACCATTGTTTTCAGAATCCGACAAGAGAGTGAGTCTCCGCCTAAAAAGCGCCAAGCCTTCACGGTCAGGGGTCGTGTTGCTTGATTACGAAAAAGGTTAGAACCTCAATTTCCTTAGACTACATAGCTACAGAATTCAAAAAAGATACGGACCTGGATGGTCATGATTACCTGGTCTGGATGGCTAAATGCGATGCGTGGTGATCCTGGCTTTGGTGTAAGCTCTGGTGGAGATTGTTCCCGATGACAACCAAGAATTCGCAAGTGTTTGATTTGATGCTTACCTTGTCGGGCATACTAGCCTTTAAGCCGCGTGAATTCCAAATTTCAATTTCTTATCCAGCTGACGGGAAGTCAGCCTGAAGTGTGGAGGAGACTACAGGTATTTTCGGATATCCCCTTCGATGAGCTCCACGACATTATCCAGATTGCCTTTGGTTGGCATGATAGGGAAACTCCTTATGCGTTTATGATCGGCAAGAATCGAATTATTGATTTCGGCCCTGAGATCGACACCGGCGAAAATCCGAATCTGCGCGATTCGCTGGATACCAGTTTGGAGGAGTTTGTAAAAAAAAACAAGACAACTTTCACTTACATTTTTGATGATCGTTGGGCGCATACAATCACGCTGGAAAAAAGAGTCGGCGAAGATGATATTCCCGTTTGTATCGACGGTGAAGGGATGGTGCCAAACCGCAGCGATCAACCCCTCTTTGTCAATCGCTCTTTCAGCCTCGACGAGGTAAATGCCGAACTTCTGAACTACTACAAACAATGGGAAGCCATTTACCGTGAAGCTGAAGAACTCTACGGAGATGAAGTAGAGGGTGAAGATGGCGCTGACGCATATGAAAGTTTCAAACACCTGCGGGCTCCGGTGGATCTTCTGCACGATGAAGAGCAACGGGAATTTTTGCAGGAGTGGCTCACCGGAGTGGGTCGGGAAGAAGAGAGTCTCGAAAAGAAAACTTTCGACAGGTTAATCAAGGAAGGTTTCGACGAGGAAGAAACCTGGACACTGATTTCTGCGGCCTTTTCCATTGAGAGATTTTACTATTTGAAGTACGGGATATTGATCGTTGAGGACCGCTACGAGCAGAATCTTGCTGCGCTCCCGAATGATCCTATTGAAATTCCGTCATGGGAGACTGCGATTGACATCCTGGAAGATTGTATGATGGGAATTCCTTTTACCGCTATTCAATATCTTCAGAATGACGAATCGGCGGAAGCGCGGACAGCCATTATCGATGCATTGAAAAACGCGTCGGGCGATGACGATGATGAAAATATATTTCTATCCAATACACCGCTTTTTTATGCCTTTGCCGCCGAAGGTCATATTACCGAGGAGTTGATTGACCCTGTAACAGAGTTCTTAGATCCTGCTAACGCCTATACGACAGAGATGCTATCTGAACAATGTCAGTACCTAATTGGCAAGCTTGCACAGCAGTACCCGGACAAGACGATGGAGAAAGTGCTGGCAGTCCTCGAGCAGGAAGTCAGGGATGAAAAAGGTCGTGCAGTGTACTATCTTTTTGATGCTTTCAGTTTCTGCGATCTCGATCGGTACAAAGACAGATTAATCGCCTTGCTGAGGCATGAAGAGATACACTTTCACGCGGCATTAGCCACAACAATCGGGTATCTGCAGATAAAGGAAGCACTCCCGGTTCTACGGGAGCAGACTGCCCGGATAAGAGAGCGGGGCCCGGCCGATGATTCAAGGGCTGCTGCGGATTTGAGGGAGCTTGAAGAAGCGATCCACCAACTGGAAACGGGAGAGAATCTTTACCCGGAAGTTGACATGCCGTTGTGTCTTAGCAGGAGCGGGTGGTTTGAAGCGCACGGAGGCCTGGAGAATGAGTTCTACAAAGATGACTGGGATATTCCAGACGATCAGCCCGACTCCCACGCAACTGACTACCGGAATGGCTATTACGACTTCACATCGCGTGGTGAACCCATTAAAAGGAATAAAATCGGCAGGAACGATCTTTGTCCGTGTGGCAGTGGCAAGAAATACAAGAATTGCTGCATGAATAAGGATCAGGGAGACCGGCCGCTTCTTTGGAAAGCCTGAGTTTTGAGTATCGGTCGTCTGACGGCAGATTTTCCCGTTGCGTTTCCGGAAAAACGTTAATTTTGCGCGAACTGGCTGCTCTTGCAGCCGTAGGAGATGACAAATAACAGGGTCACCCTGATGAAGAGTTACCGACGCATTTAGCCTGATGAAACATGCTACCTGTTCTGGTTACCTGCTACTTATTCGGTCCCGTAGTACAATGGATAGTATTTCAGATTCCGATTCTGAAGATGCAGGTTCGATTCCTGCCGG
>JAEYXN010000279.1 GCA_023431285.1 Bacteroidota bacterium | reverse complement strand
GCAGCCGATGACAAACAAACTTGACAACAGCATTAAAGCCACCATCATCCTTTGAAACGCTCGTCCATGGAAATGGTATGGAGTCATGTCTTATTGATTGGAAGGGTTATTTTGATTGACGTTCCTTTTCCATATGTGCTCGCAAGGGAGATAGTGCCACCCATTTTTTCGACTGCCTGCTTTACAATATACATTCCTAAACCCGAACCCTGCGAGCGATCTGTTGCGCGATAAAACATGTTAAAAATTTTCGACATATATTCTTCCTTGATTCCGATTCCATTGTCCTTGAAAGACAAAGACAAGTTACCGGATGAACGAATGATATCTATTCTGAGAAAGCTGCGAACATCAGGATTCAGATACTTATAAGCGTTTGATATGATGTTGCTGAATATAATTTTAAGTCGAAGCTTATCCAGATTACTCGTCGCTCCACGCGGCTTTACGAAAATGCGCGTGTCGACCTTCTTGGAATTTTCCATGTATTCTAACTCGGCAATACATGAGCGTACAAAGGTGGTGAGATCGATCTCTTCTGGTTCGATGTCCAGTCTGTTTACGCGGGCATAGTCAAGCATTGATCGGATAAACTCGTCAAGCTTTTGAGCGCGCCCCTCAATCTTAGACAAATACTGTTTATATGCTTCCGGGTCCGGATCAATGTTCGCGAGATTTATCAGTCCGATAATTGAGCTTAAAGGAGATCTCAGGTCATGCGAGGTCTTGTACATCAGTTGGTCAAGCTCAAAGTTTCTCTCGCTTAATTCTCTTAGAGCTGACTCGAGCTCGGACTCCCGCGTGGCAAGCTGAAGGTTCTGATCGGTAAGCTCAAAGTTGAGCCTCTTCAACTGCTCATCGAGTCTTTTCTTTTCGGTGACATCTCGTATGAAGAATGCGGCGCCAGTCACTCCCCCATTTTCATCGCAGATGGGATTGAACGACGTTTCTAGAATCATGCCCCCCGGGTACTGTGTTTCGATAGTGAATTGTTTTCCCGCAAAAACTTTCTTCACGTTAACATCCAAACGCTGCGCGACATTCGCCGGAAAGAGTTGAAGGAAGTTTGCCCCTACGGAAATCCCTGTGCTGAAAAGTTCGCGGAGAGCCCGCGCATAAGCATTGTTGAAGATGACGACTCTGAAATTCCGATCGACGGCAACGATCCCGTCGGAAGTACTTTCCATTACTGCGCGCAGGTTCGCATTGATCGAGTTAATGATTTGCTCATACTTCTTTCGTTGAGTGATATCCTGCACAAAGACTGCCACACCTTTAACGTTCTTGTTGTCGTCATGGATTGGATTATAAGTTGCCTGAATATAGCCTTTGTATTTCGGGAAGTCCTGATAGTGCTCCGTCACAAAATGTTCGCCTCGAAGGGCCCTCTTCAATTCCCGCGATAGCCATTTACGGTCGGGCTCATGTTGAATGAAATCCATCTTGTTGCTCCCCGCGCGAATGTTAGCTCCGTACAAGAGCTTCATAATGTTTTTGTGACGATCGTTGAAGGCCGTGTAACGCAGTTTTTGATCCACTGAAAATATGGATTCCTCAGCACTTTCAAGAACACCTTCAAGATTCTCGTGAAGTCTTTTTATTTCGAGTTCAGCATGTTTAAGATGAGTAATATCCGTCATGGAACCGATGAGGAAACGCTTTCCCTGCGCGTTGATGTAACGGGTTCTGGAAACAAGAAAGCTAAAGGTGGTTTGTCCTATGGTAACCTGTTCTTCTCCGCGTACCTCGCGACCGGAGGTGATCACTTCCCGTTCAATCTCAGCCATCGCTTTCCGCGAAGTCGAAGTGCGGAAGAATACATCCTTTTTTCCAATCAGCGCTTTCTTTGATTTTCCGAGTAAGGCGCGGAAGCTATTATTGAAATTCACGAATCGGTTCTCTTCATCCTTGACAAAAATCGGCGCAGCGACGGTATTGATGATATTGTCAAGAAAATTCCGGGACTCGATCATCGCCCTCTCGCTTTCCTTTTCTTTTGTAATGTTCCGAAGTGTTCCCACGAAGTAGTCGCCTTTGCCTTCATGCTTCAGCAGTCGCACATTCAGAACGCCACAAAATTCACTACCATCCTTTCTTCGGAAAAGGGTCTCAACCATTTTAAGCTCCAGCGTCTTTTTTAGTTTACCAACTATTCTCTTTTGCTCTGGTAAGCTTGAGAATATCACGCTGGGTTTGAGCCTCTTCAACTGATGGAACGAGGTATAACCCATCATGTTTAGAAAAGCGTCGTTCACATATATAAATTCCTTTTGAAGGATGCCCATGAAGATCGCTTCTGAAAGATTTCGATTGATCGTCTCCAGCAGATCATTAGTTTTCCTGGCATTCTCTTCATACACGCGCGCCTCCGTGATGTCCCGGAAGTTTGAGACAATTCCATTGATCTCCGGAATATGCGAAAGGTTGGTGAGTCTTGACTCTGCCCATATATAATGCCCCTTCTTGTGTCGGATGCGTTGGAAAAGAGTGGTCGTTTTTCCGGGTGTTGGTACGAGGTTAAAGAATGCATCGCTCGCTGCCGCAGCATCTTCACGGGAAATAAACTCCGTTCCTTTTCGTCCGATTACCTCAGACGTTTTGAACCCGGTAAGCTTACTGACAGCCGGGGATGAATACATAATTTTTCCCTGTAGGTTATACAGAACAATGCCTTCGTGGGCGTTCTCGATCAAAGCTTTGAACTGGCTTTCTGAGAGCACGCTTGGCGGAACAATTTTGGATCTGGGCTTCATCCGGTAGGGCAAGGGTTAGGCCATCGGTCTGGAAGAGAAGATATTAGCTTTCATCCTGCGGCTCCCGCGGAACCGTGGCCTTGGGTGCGATAAATCTATAGAACCTGTGATTAGTATCCAAAGAACGAAGCATCAATTCGCGCAGATAACCTTCAACGGGAAGAACCAACATGGCAATGAGAACCTGGATCAGAAAATCAACTACAGGGCTATCCTTAGTCGACAGAGTATCGCCGATAATAGTTTCTACAAACTGAATCAACATGATAATTGTAAGTAGCATTAACAGCCTGGAAATGATCCGGTATCGGACACTGAGGCGGAATGACAAAACCACCAGGAGGGAGAACACCAGTACTTCAAGCGCATAGAACCAGGTGGTCTTCCAGTAGGGCGGGAGGACATCAAGCGCTATAGTTTCAAGAGAAGAAATGTTTCCAAAGATGTCGCGTGCCTCCACGTCAACTGCGTAGTCGCCTGCGGGAAGATAAGGGATCTCGATTACGTTATTCGTCTGAGACCAGTCTGTCCAGTCCTGCTTGAGGCCGGTAATCCGATATCGGTATTCCACTGCTTCGGCGGCCAGATACTCGGGCTGCACTACTTCGAAGGTTAATCGGCTGTTTTCCTGATCAATCTTTAGTTTTTTTCCTCCGCCGGTGCGCAGCTCACCCGTTCGAACGGTCTTCAGCACCACAGGGAATCCTTGCGTATAAAGATTCACGCGGTCAGAGAAGTATTTATACAATCTATTGTCGTCGGTGATCAGCCAGAGGTTCTCAGTTCGGGTGTCCGGATTAATGAACCGGATATTTTGAAACAGATTAAGCAATGCTACATTCCTTGAAGATCTCTCCTTACTGAGAATGTTCCATCCATGGATATCGCGGTACCAGAGACTGCCACCTCCGGAAAAGTAATTCGTGAACTTACTAGCCGTAAGGGAATCGACCTTCTGAAAAGTATCCTGAGATTCGTTCAGGGAATAGAGGCCATTCGAATTCGCAAGGATGATCTTTCCTTCCGATTGGATTCCAATCAACTCATCGTAGTTGGGATTCTCAACTTCAATCACTTTCAGGCCTGATGTCGCGGTGCCTCCAAGGTTGAGCCGGTATACCTTGTCGAGCGCACAAAGCCAGACCACTTCCTTCGATTCTTCGAAAATGTGTGTGATCTGATCCGTTACATTTTTAAGATGGTCCGTCTTTACCCACGATCGCCCGTTGTGGCGCAAAGTTTTTACTTCATCAGAGTAGGTGGAGATAAAAAGCAGATTGTCGGATGTTCCGTAAATAAAGCGTGCAGGATCCGGAAGCAGTAGGGAACCCGTCAGACCTTCGATTTCATACGTACCACCGAGTCCGCAGGCGACGAGTCTGTTCCCAAAGACATTCAAACGCGTAATCTTTGCGTGGACGTTCTTTACCTTCTTATAACGATAAGATGAGGAGAGAAGGACCTTCTCTGTTTTCATTTTTCGATTTCTCTTCTTTTCAGCGTCTGGAGACTTACCATCTTCCTCGGCGGGCGGAGAAGTTCTCTTCTTGAATAGTTGAAAGAATCCTTTCTTCTTTTGCTCAACATCTCCTGACGCCTTCGCTTCGCCGTCGGAATTGTTTTTCTCTTTTCCATTGGCACTGACATAGTAAGAACGTTCAGTGTACACGTCCTCCTTCTCAAGTTTGTACAGCCCGATAGAAGTCCCCACATAAACTGAATTTCCGAATGAAACCGCGCATAACAGATTTCCTTCCAATCCAGGATAATAGCTGAATGTCCGGAATGGTAGATTGGGCGCTACTCTCGTGAAGCCATATTCGTGGGCCGCCCACACACAATGGGTTTTGTCTGAAGTAACCGCAAAAATTTCGTTGTCCGGAAGACCAGTAGAATAGTTGATAATTTCATGAGTTCTACCATTCGCAAGATTGATGAAAATCAATCCACCACGAAGCGTTCCAAGAACGACCAGGTCATCGGATACCCAGCTTCCGCTTGTGATCACACCGTCATTCAGAAATTGTTGATCCTGCACCGTTACCTTTTTAAATGACTTGCCTTGCTGAGCGATCAAGATCTCGTTGTTGGCGGTTCCAAGAAGCGTTTGATCTTTGAACCTGGAGGCGAACACTATTTGAGAGGACACCGAATTCACAGGACGGCCTGAGAGTTTGCCTTCAGCGATCGTGTAAATACCATTTCGGGATGTTCCTGCGACTATATCATCGCCGATTTCAAATAAACTTGTGAAGGATCCAGAAGCATCAGTTGCGTCAATGACTCCTTCCTGCTTGTGTGTGGTCGGATCGACAATGTAAATATGTTGGTCACTGAGGAAGTACACCTTGTCGCCATGATGAACAGCATGAAATACGTCTCTAATTCCGGAAGAGAGTACCTTCATTTCCGGCATATTACTCTCCTGCCCTGAAACAACGCCATAGCCATACGCTCCTCCCCAGAAGATCGTGCCCTTATCATCTATTGCGAGCGTATAGACTGCTCCGGTTCCATTGATTACGCTCCAGACTCTGCCGTCGAATTCAAGTATTCCACTGCGTGTCGCGAAATACATTATTCCATTGGGATGCTGCTGAGACTGAAAACAGATATTATTCGACCTCTCTTCTCCGGGTGAATGATTGGACAAGAAGAAGTTTCCAGACTGCGAAAAAGAAAAAATGCAGTGTAGGCTAAGCGCTACTGAAAAAATAAACTTCATGATGGAGCTTATCCAAATATAAGCATTAACTCCGGAAGTTTAGCTGATGCGGCTCCAGTTGACGACGCCCTTTCGGAACGATTCTATTTGCGACTTTATAACGCGGTTAGTCGGTTTTTGGAGTTCGGGGTCGTCAGCGAGTATTTCCTGGGCAAGGGTGCGGGCTTCCTGGAGTATTGCGCTGTCCTTTCCGAGGTCGGCGATAAGAAGATCAAGGGCCCCGCTTTGTTGCGTACCCATCAAATCACCGGGCCCCCGCAGTTTGAGATCCGTTTCGGCAATCTCGAATCCATTGTTGGTTCTCACCATTGTCTCAATCCGCGTTTTCGAATCGGCGCCAAGTTTGAAGCCCGTCATCAGGATGCAAAAAGATTGAGCGGCACCCCTTCCCACCCGGCCTCGCAATTGGTGTAGCTGAGAGAGGCCAAAGCGTTCCGAGTTTTCAATCACCATTACTGACGCATTCGGAACATCAACGCCAACTTCAATCACGGTGGTGGCCACCATAATTTTTGTCTCGCCTTTCTTGAACCGGGCCATCTCATAATCTTTTGCTTCGGGCCTCATCTTTCCGTGAAGGATGCTCACAGCTACATCCGGAAAAGCACGGCATACGCTTTCGTATCCATCCATAAGATGTTTAAGATCGAGCTTTTCCGATTCATCGATCAACGGATAGACCATATACACTTGTCTTCCTTCCGCGATCTGGTCTCTCAGGAATTGATTTACCTGCAGGCGATGTGAGTCAAAACGATGGATTGTTTTTATTGGTTTTCGTCCCGCGGGAAGTTCGTCTATGGTGGAAATATCCAGGTCGCCATACAACGTCATGGCTAGCGTGCGGGGAATAGGAGTGGCAGTCATCACCAACACATGAGGATAGACATCCGGATTTTTCTGCCATAGGCGGGATCTCTGGGCGACGCCAAAACGGTGCTGCTCATCTATTATGGCGAGTCCGAGACGATCGAACTGCACTTCTTCTTCCAGTAAGGCGTGAGTGCCAATAAGAATTTTTAGTTCTCCGGATCTGAGTGCGGAGTGGATTTCGTTTCTCGCAGACTTTTTGGTGGACCCGGTTAACAACGCGATGGGTATCTGCATCAACGCAGCATATTTCTGCAGATTTGCGAAATGTTGTTGTGCAAGAATTTCGGTGGGCGCCATCAGTGCACATTGCGCATTTCCGTTAAGGACAAGCAACATACATATGAACCCAACAATCGTCTTGCCACTCCCAACGTCGCCTTGCAAGAGACGATTCATCTGATTTCCTGACTTAAGATCGGAATAGATCTCCTTGATTACTTTCTTTTGCGCATTCGTAAGAGGAAAGGGAAGATGCTCGTTGTAGAAGCGCGTGAGAAGTGAGGTATCCTGAAAAACAAATCCCTTGAATTTGTTTTGACGGACAAGCCTGAGTTTTAACAGGCGAAGTTGGATATAGAAGAACTCTTCAAACTTCAGTCTGTGACGCGCCACTTCGAGCGACTCATAATTCTTCGGAAAATGAATGTGTTGAATTGCGTCCTGCTTCTTGATCAGTTTCTTTTCACGAAGAATATTTTCCGGCAATGTCTCCCGCACTCTGTCGCGGCTTTGCGTCAATAATTCCCGCATCAGCTTCACAAGCACTTTATTATCGACGTGCTTCGCGCGCATTTTTTCTGTCAGCGAATATACTGGCTGCAAATAACCCTCCTCATCTATTTTTGCTTCGGCAAAAATTTCGATTTCCGGATGTGCAATGGAAAGCCGGGAGCCATAGCGGTTTGCTTTTCCGAAAACTATGTATTCAATGCCGGGTTTGATCTTATCTGCGACCCATTTGATGCCCTGAAACCAGATGAGTTCAATAGTGCCAGAGTCATCCTGCAATTGAGCGACAAGTCTCTTCTTATGACCCACCCCGTTGAGCTCTCTCGTGATGATAACTCCTTTCACCTGGACGGACGGAAGATCTTCTGAGACTTCAGCTATCCGGAAAAACCGGGTTCTATCTTCGTATCGGAATGGATAATGTTGTAAAAGGTCGCCGTAATTGAATATCGAGAGCTCGGTGTTCAAAATGGTTGCCCGCTGAGGCCCAACACCTTTCAGGAACTCGATCGCAGTGTCAAAAAATGAAGCCATCCTGATTTCTCGAAAACTAAATTGAAAAATAATAATTCTTCAAAGGGAGTTTTGCTCTTTGTCCATTACTTTTACGTCCCGAAACATTTTTTACGGTTACCGTCCCGGTTTTTTTAGCATTTAAGGAGGCGCGAGAAATTTTATGAAGGTAAGTTCGAAAAACTACAAAGGAATTGAGTACGTCCAGCTGAGTGAGCTCCCCGCAGAACAGAAAGAGAGGATTTCGCAAACGCTTGGAGAAGACGATCTCATAAAGATTCTGATCGACGAAAGGATTGTGAGGAACTGTATTCAGTATCGCACTTACGAGCGCTGGTTTGATTCTGTTTACCGCTCAGTTGCTTCATCTCCGAAAATCGAGCGCATGACAGAATCATCAAATGTCGTTGTCTCTCTCGGGAAAGCTTAGGCGTCCCAAATAGCATTCTCTGGCAGTATTTCTAGCACGTTTCCGGCTGGATCTTCAAAATAGAATGATTTGGCTCCGGTTTTCCAGGTTACCTCATCTACAATCTGCACGCCGTTTCCGATAAGCTCCATCTTATACGGTTCATAATTTTCAGCTGATACCTCAAAAGCGAAATGTTGCTTTCCTCCTCCGTAATGTGGTGGCGGAGTTGATTTCGTTATTGAATCTTCGGGATTGAAGAACAAGAGCACGGAGCTACCTGCTCTGAAAAAAATGTGCTTCCCGGGAAGATATGACAGCAAAGGAAGGCCTAGTAGACGTTCGTAAAAGTCACGAATCCTCTCAAGGTCTTCGACATAAATCACTGTTTCTTTTATCCTAATGAATTCCATCGCACATCTGCCTTTTCAGCATCTGATATTCATCCCAAATCTCGTGCAATACCTCTGCGGCAGGCTGAATCTTATCGAACGTCGCGCTGACCTGTCCTATCTCCAACTCACCTTCGTCGAGATTCCCTTCGAAAATGCCTCTTTTTGCGCGGCGCTTGCCCAATAATTCCGCGAGCTCTTCGCGGGTGGCGCCACGCTCTTCCGCTTGTCGCACCTGCTCATAAAATTTATTCTTAATTAAACGAACAGGAGTCACTTGCTTTAACGTAAGTACCGTGTCACCCTCATTACTCGAGAGGATTTTTTCCTTAAAATTTATGTGAGCAGACGATTCTTCGGCTATTGCAAACCGGCTACCAATCTGAAAGCCTTCCGCGCCTAATGCCTCCGCCGCAAGCAGTGCGCGTCCTGATCCGATTCCACCGGCTGCAATTACCGGGATCGATACTCCCGCACGAACCATTGGTACAAGAACAAAAGTGGTGGTTTCCTCGCGGCCGTTGTGTCCTCCCGCTTCGAAGCCTTCTGCAACAACAGCGTCCACGCCACTTTGCTCAGCCTTTCGCGCGAACTTCAAACTTGAAACGACATGCACAACGGTGCGACCATTGTCCTTTAATAATCGAGTCCATGTTGATGGGTTCCCTGCAGACGTAAACACAACAGGAACGTCTTCTTCAAGAACCACATCGATCAGTTTTGCTATCTCAGGATATAACAATGGAATGTTAACGCCGAAAGGCTTTGCTGTCGCCGCTTTGCACTTTCTCAAGTGTTCACGCAATAGGTCGGGATACATTGATCCGGCACCAATTAATCCAAGGCCTCCCGCATTACTCACCGCAGAAGCAAGTCTCCATCCACTGCACCAAACCATGCCAGCCTGGATGATTGGAATATCAATTTTGAAAAGTTCGGCGATCCTGTTCACTTTAAAATATTTGATTTCTGAGGTCGATGTTTTTTTGGAATAATCGTTTTCGGACGTTTTGATTTTTGCAACAATTCTAACTTAATTTTTTTTGCATTAAAAGTTGTCCACAAAGGAGCGATTCAAAATTTCGAGGTTAATCAACTGTGTCACAGGACTTTAAATGGCCGCTTACGAGGCGTGTGGATAAAAAGATGAATTTGTGGAAATCTTTTTCGGAGATTTTCAGCGCTGAATTATAACTTCCTGAATTCTAGGGTTTTTAATTTATTTGGAAAGCATTTTGTTTTATCAACCAAGTGCTCTTCAAAGTTTCGACATCGTTTTGAAATTCGTTCTATGAGAAAAATAATTGTGGCAACGGCCATTTTATTTCATGCGATGACTGGTTCAGCTCAGGAGATTCCGGTCATTAAGTTTGGGCAGCTTAAGGAAATCATCGAATCGAAAGAAAAGGAAATTCTCGTCGTTAATTTCTGGGCAACCTGGTGCGGGCCGTGCGTCAAGGAGCTTCCAATGTTTGATTCACTTCATGTTCAACGGCCAGAAGTAAAAGTAACACTGGTGAGCCTTGACTTCGCTGATAAGATCGATCGTGTGAGAGCATTTGTCCTCCGTAAGCGAATGTCTGTGCCGTCCGTACTGCTGGACGAAATTGACTACAACAGCTGGATAGATAAAGTCGACCCGTCATGGGAAGGCGCCCTTCCCGCAACCCTCATAGTCAACACCAAAACCGGTAAAAGAAAATTTATTGCAAAAGAGTTGGAAGAAGGGCAACTTAATGAGCTTATCAATCAACTCTTAAAAGGTTAGGTCTATGAAAAACAAGATTCTATTTTGCTTTCTTGCCGTTCTTATCTTGACGGCCGCGCGCGTACCCCAATACGAACTTGGCGATACTGTCAAGGATTTTAAACTGAAAAACACTGATGGTAAAATGGTGGCTCTTTCGGATTACAAAGATTCTAAAGGTGTCATCGTGGTTTTCGACTGCAATACCTGTCCGTTCTCAAAGGCATACAATGACCGCATCATCTCGCTGAACAAGAAGTACAAGAGTCAGGGCTTTCCTCTAATTGCTATCAATGCCAATGACCCTGGCATGTCTCCGGGCGATTCGTTCGATGAGATGGTGGCACTTGCAAAGAAGAAAGGTTACGACTTTCCGTATCTCATCGACGAAACACAGGAGGTGGCAAAATCCTTTGGTGCTACCAACACTCCGCACGTCTTCATTCTTAGAAATGATGGCGCTGCCTTCAAGGTGGCCTACGTCGGAGCGATTGATAACAATGCGAGAAGTGAAGAATCGGTATCGAAGAAATATGTGGAAGAAGCTGTTCAGGCTATTCTTGACAATAAATCAGTGGAGACTACCAAGACAAAAGCCATTGGTTGCGGCATTAAATATCGCAACAGCTGACAATTATAAAGGTCGTATCGTGGTACCTTCAGGATACGACCTTCAGTCCCGCCAAGGAAGAGATAAGGGTTATGAGAAAGAATATCCGCCAGAAGAAAACCGGCTCGCTGAAGGTAAATATTCCAACCAGGACAGTACCTACCGCTCCGATTCCCGTCCATACTGCGTACGCTGTTCCCAAAGGAATGGTTTGAACAGCTTTGTTAAGTAGGAAAAAGCTTAGCGTGATGCTGATAAAGAAACCAATACTCCAGAGAGTGTTCGAGAAATTATTCGAAAGCTTAAGACAAGTGGTAAATCCCACTTCGAAAAGTCCCGCAAGCACCAGATAAACCCACGCCATTTTTGAAATTATTTAAGCAGACAGCTGGCCTCAAAGATAACAATCCCGCGACTTTGTCTTAAACCGCAAATGTAATGTTTGTAGAGGAATGTAAATCAATCAACACTGCAGCGAAACCACGATACGAGCTGCTATTCACGCAACGGCACGTCTACACTACGAATATGATCAATTCCTGAGGGCAAATTTTGAAAACGTTCTCTTTGTCCGGTACAACACTTCTAGCTTGGGAAGAACATTGTGAATGCATGGTTTCACTTTTCATTAGAGAAATCTCGTGAAATTTGTGGCATACCTTATGATTCTTTTGAAGGGTAAGAACAAAGGGTATGAAAAGACTAACGCTCCTCCTAACGATTATGCTCAGCGCCCTCGGCGCGCACGCATACGATTCAGGCATCGCTCTCATGACGGAGAAGGGATCCGAAATGCAGGTCTTTGTTAATGGAAAACTTTATAACAAGAAGGCCGGGACATTTGTCCGCGTGCGTAGTTCTCCGGGACTTTTTCACCTGGAGATCAAGGTTATGAACTCTGTTAACAAAAAGTGGTACACCGTAAGGAAAGACATTCGTGCGGAGAAAGGATTCGAACTTCAGTACAAGGTCGTCTTTGTAAAATCCAAACCGGAAATCATCGAGGTGAAGAGATATCCGATTTATTCCAGATACTTTTTGAATCCCGCTTTATACAACAAACATCAGACGTCGTAGGGTTCACCTACGACGTCTGGAAAGGTATACCACCAAAGCGATAATCGATATTATCATAAACAGCTTAACGCTGATGAAGCCAAGGTGAAAGTTCCAGGGACCTCCACCCCAGTGAAATATGCTGCCGATCACGCTGAATATTCCGCCGATCACAGCGCCGAAGACGCCAGCAACAATTCCGAATGCGCCACCGATCAGTCCGACTACCAAACCAAACAAGCCACCCAGAAGGCCGATCCAGAATGGAAACGTGAATATCATTACGATGACGATCAGGACGATCGTTCCGGAAGAAGGAGATGATTTACCGGTTCTGCTTTGCATAAGAAGATTGTTTCCACTTAACATTCAAATTTGATGCAACATAATTCTCAGCGGATCAATCCCGCTTTGCGAAGCAGAATCGCACTTTCTAAAATGATGAATTGCAAGGGGTGTTGAATTCCGAACACCCGCGAAAACAAAATCGTACAAAAAGACAAAGGACCGGAAACTTTCGTCGCCGGCCCTCAGCTCACTTAGGTTAATAAAATCTATCAGAAAGGATACTCTCCTTTTTGGATCACATGATCAGCAACTTTCCGGCGCGCCGCCTTCAGGTTGTACGGGTCAATCTTCGTAAATCGTTTAAGCCCCATCAGCATCAATCTCTGTTCATCACCCTCAGCAAAAGAAGTGATTGCTTCCCTGCCCGCGTTTGCCGCCTTCGCGACAGCTGAATGCAGATAGATCAAAGCCAGTGCTTTCTGAATTTCACACGCCTCCTCACCCTTCGTTGCAATTAGTTTCTCCACACGGAGCAGAACAGATTCAGCTACGTATCCTTCGATAAGCATATCGGCGAGATGCATGAGAATCTCCTGCTCATCGGATAACTTCATCATAAATTTCTGAACGGCAGCCCCGGCGACCATTAGACCGGCCTTCTTGAGATTATTCAGAACCTTCTTTTCATGCGTGAATACTCCGTCCTCCTCTGAAGCGCCAAAGTCAGGGATGGACATCAATTCTTTCTGGACTGCCATGGCCGGCGTCATCAGATCCAAAGAACCTTTCATTGCACGCTTCAGCAGCATGTCAATTGTAAGGAGTCTGTTGATTTCGTTGGTTCCTTCAAAGATCCTGTTGATGCGCGCGTCGCGGTAAGCGCGATCCATCGGACCCTCAGCGGAAAAGCCCATCCCTCCGTAAATCTGAACGCCTTCATCCACCACATAATCGAGTACTTCCGAACCGTGTACCTTCAGAATAGCACATTCAATGGCGAACTCTTCCAGTGATTTCAAACGGGCTTTTGCTGGCTCCATGCCCCCTTCAACAAATGCGTTGTAGGCATCGTCGATATTCTGGCCCGCTCTGTAGTGCGCGGACTCCGAAGCGAAGACGCGCGCAACTTGTTCAGCTATCTTGTATTTGATCGCTCCAAACGACGCGATCGGCGTTCCAAATTGTTTTCTTTCGGTCGCATATCTTACGGCGAGGGAAATCGTCTTCTTGCTTCCACCTAATGCGGCAATCCCCAACTTGATCCTTCCAATATTCAGAATGTTCACCGCTATCTTGAAACCGTTCTCGCGTTCACTCAGGAGATTCTCTACCGGAACTTTACAATCATTAAAAAAGATCTGGCGCGTTGATGAGCCTTTGATACCCATCTTCTTTTCCTCTTCATTCATTGTAATTCCACCGAAGCCTTTCTCAACAATGAATGCGCTCAGGTTTTTGTCGCTATCGATTTTCGCGAACACCACATATACGTCAGCGAATCCCCCATTCGTGATCCACATTTTTTGACCATTGATGATGTAGTGTTTGCCATCGGGACTGAGCACAGCTTTCGTTTTTCCACTGTTGGCATCTGATCCGCTGTCGGGCTCCGTCAGGCAGTATGCCGCTTTCCATTCACCGGTGGCAAGCTTGGGAATGTACTTCTTTTTCTGTTCGTCGTTTCCGTAATAGAGTATCGGGAGTGTTCCGATTCCGGTGTGTGCGGAAAGTGCTACCGCGACAGAATGCCCGGCTCCAATTACTTCGGCTACCAACATCGTTGTGTTGAAGTCCATTCCGAAACCTCCGAGTTCAGGTGGTATCGAAGTGCCAAGGAGACCAAGTTCCCCTGCTTTGTCAAGGATTGAAGGCATGAGTTGAGGATCTTTCATTGAGTCGATCTCGTCAAGTCTCGGCCATACTTCTTTCGCAAGAAAATCTTTGCATTGCTGCTCAATCATTCTTTGCTCTTCATTGAATTCTTCGGGAATGAAAATCTCGTCGGCGCGGGTTTCCCTGATAAGGAATTCGCCACCTTTGATGGCTCTCTTTGATTGCACTGGTGTACTCATATTAACTCGATGTTTTCCGTTTTAATTCAGCAATTCATAAACTCCTGCGACGCCCTGACCACCTCCAACGCAAGCGGTAACGAGCCCGTATTTTTTCTTCTGGCGTCTCAACTCGTTGAAAAGTTGAACCGAAAGTCGTGCACCTGAAGAACCCAACGGATGCCCTACTGCGATTGCCCCACCGTTCGGATTCAGACGTGAACTGTCGATACCGAGCTCCCGCACAACTGCCAGCGATTGTGCAGCGAACGCTTCGTTCAGCTCAACCAGATCGATATCCTGCAAAGTCTTTCCGGCGATCTTCAATGCTTTTGGCACCGCCGCAACAGGACCGATTCCCATGATGACAGGGTCAACTCCCGCTGCCGCATAACCAAGCATCCTGGCGACAGGCTTTAGATTAAGTTGCTTCACCATCCGTTCGGACATCACCATCACGAAGGCAGCACCGTCTGATGTCTGTGAAGAGTTTCCTGCTGTTACGGTCCCTCCTGCAGCGAAAACCGGCTTCAGTTTAGCCAACGCTTCGACAGTTGTATCCGGCCTGACCCCTTCATCCGTGTCCACTATAAATTCACGCGTTTTTTTCTTCCCGCTTTCATCGACATAAACTTCCTTCACATTGATCGGAACAATCTCATCCTTAAATTTTCCTGCTTTGATCGCCGCCGCAGCTTTCTGATGCGACTCGTAGGAAAATTTATCCTGGTCTTCACGCGACACACCATATTTTTTTGCAACCTGCTCAGCTGTTAGACCCATGCTGGTGTAATAGGTCGGATTATCTTTTGCGATTGTGTAGTTAAGCGCAGTCTTCCATCCCATTACAGGCACGAGAGACATCGACTCAGTTCCTCCTGCAATGATGATATCCGCCTGTCCGGCATGAATGCGCGCGCATGCGATATGAATTGCTTCTATTCCTGATCCGCAGTAGCGGTTAATGACCATCCCCGGTGTATCAAGGCCCAATGCAAGCAAAGAGATCATACGACCCATTTGCATTCCCTGTTCCGCTTCCTGCACGGCGTTGCCAACGATCAGATCGTCAATCATTTTTGGCTCCACTCCCGGCACAGATGCCACGAGGTGTTTGATAATATCTGCCGCGAGATCATCAGGTCGTACAAACCGGAATCCTCCCTTTTTTGCTTTTCCAACTGCAGACCTGAAGCCTGCTACTATATATGCATTCATAAGGTGTCAGTTTAATTTCTCAATGGTTTTCCGCCGGTAAGAACAGCTTGAATTCGTTCTAGGGTTTTTTTCTCGCCAGTCAGCGAAAGGAATGCTTCGCGTTCAAGATCCAGGAGATACTGCTCGCTGACTTCCTGTGGCGAGGTGAGGTCGCCACCACACATCACGTTGGCTATCCATCGCGCGATTTTCATGTCATGATCCGAGATGTAATTTCCCATTCTCATCCCTTGAATACCTGCCATGAAAAGTGCCATCCCCGTTCTTCCCTGTACTTTGATATTCTTCGCCTGGACTGGCATGGTGTAACCCGCTTCAGCAAGTTCAATCGCCGCTGATTTTGCATCGAGAATCTGGCGGTCCTTGTTAATTGAAATACGATCCAGGTCACGAAGCACACCCATCTCACGAGCCTCCTCGGCAGAGAGAGCAACCTTTGCTGTTGCGATATTCATGAATGCGTTTTGAAGAGCATTCAATTCGACGTCCCCTTCCTGATAGCTGTCGCTCACGCGCTTTGCAAATTCTTTCGTTCCACCACCACCAGGAATCAGACCCACGCCTACCTCAACAAGACCGATATACGTTTCCGCGGCGGCTTGTGCAATGTCCGCGTGAAGGGTCATCTCGCATCCGCCTCCGAGTGTTCTTCCCTGAGGACATACTATCACCGGGACAGAAGAATACCTTAATCGCATCACGCTGTTCTGGAATTGCCGGATCATGAAATCAATCTCATCGTACTCCTGCTCAATCGCGAACATGAATACAAGTCCGAGGTTCGCTCCTAAAGAGAAGTCGGACCCCTGATGACCAACAACAAGTCCCCGGTGATCTTTTTCGGAAAGGTCAATCGCTTTGTTAAGGCCTTCTATGACAGCACTTCCAAGTGTGAAGGCTTTACTGTGCCACGAAAAATTCAAAACTCCGTCGCCAAGGTCTGTGATCTTCGAATCTGAGTTTTTCCAAACAACCTTGTCTGAAAGATTTTCGAGAATGATAAACGCTTCTTTCCCTGGTATCGCTTTGTATGATTTGGAAGGAATATCGTAATATTTTCTCCTGCCGCCTTCAACTTTATAAAAGGACTTATTTCCACTCTGCAGCATCTCCACGACCCACGCGGCTGGTTTGTATCCCGCCTCTTCCATTGCGGGCAATGCTTTCTCAGCGCCGATAGCGTCCCATGTTTCAAACGGACCCAGCTCCCATCCAAAGCCAGCGCAGACCGCGTCGTCGATCTTGTACAATTCATCGGCTATTTCAGGAATGCGGTTGGATGCATATTGAAAAAGACCATAGAATGAATCGCGGTAAAACTCTCCAGCCTTATCTTTTCCGGCGAGAAGAACTTTGAAACGGTCTTTTAGATTATCAATCGTTTTTGTGGTTTCTAGAGTCGGAAATTTTGCTTTTGCTTTCGGTTTGTACTCGAGTGTTTTCAAATCGAGCGTCAGAATTTCCGTCTCGCCTTTTGCGTTTTTTGTTTTCTTATAAAATCCCTGACCAGTCTTATCGCCGAGCCATTTATTCTCTTCAAGCCTGAGCACGACGTCAGGAAGCTTGAAGTAATTCCTTCCTTCGTCATTCGGCAGTCCCTTATACAGGTTGCCGGAAACTTTTATCAATGTATCCAGACCGACGACGTCAGAAGTTCGGAACGTTGCAGACTTCGGTCGACCGATAACGGGACCCGTGAGTTTATCTACCTCGTCAACATTGAGGTCGAGTTTCTGCATAGAGTCCACTACTTTCATGATAGCAAAAACACCCACACGGTTCGCAATGAAGGCTGGCGTATCCTTACAAAGCACTGTTGTTTTTCCGAGATACAAGTCCCCGTAGTTCATCAGGAAACTAACGATGCCGGGATCAGTATCCGGCGTCGGAATTATTTCAAGGAGCTTGAGATATCTTGGTGGGTTGAAGAAGTGCGTTCCGCAGAAGTGTTTTCTAAAATCTTCACTTCTTCCTTCCGCCATCAGGTGAATCGGAATTCCAGAAGTATTCGATGTGATAAGTGTTCCAGGTTTTCTGAACTTTTCAACCTGATCATAAACTTTCTTCTTGACTTCCAGATTCTCGACAACTACTTCGATAGTCCAGTCTACATCTTTTATCCGCGCCAGGTCATCATCAAAATTTCCCAGGCTGACCCGTGAGACAAATTTCTTCGAATAGATCGGGCCGGGATTTGATTTTACAGAACGCTCAAATGAAGATTGGACTATTCGGTTTTTCACCGCCTTGTGATCCAGCGTTAGACCTTTGGCTTTTTCTTCATCCGTTAATTCCTTAGGAGCAATGTCTAAGAGAAGAACCTGGCATCCGATATTGGCAAAATGGCAAGCAATGGCTGACCCCATGACGCCAGATCCTAAAACCGCAACTTTTCTTATCTTTCTTTTCATAGTTATTAGATGCTCTCAGCCTTTTGAATCTTTCTCGTATATAGAATTCTGTTCGATGAGTTGGGTGATGTTTTGAACCACCTCAAAGAATATCTGAAGTTTATTGTTCGGAATTTCACTGCGGACCACTTCGTTAAATCGAAGGACTTTTTCCCGGGCTTTTTCTTTTTTCGCCTTTCCCTCGCGTGTCAACCGGATCCGGACGGAGCGTTTGTCGAATTTGTCTGCTTCCCTGTAGATCAGTTTTTTTTCCTCCATTGATTTCAAGAGTCTGGTAAGGCTTCTTGCTTCGAGTCCCATCAAGGGAGCAATCTTGGTAGCCGGGGTGCCTTCTTCCGAGTTGATGTTGAGCAGCACAAAGCCCATCGACATTGTCGCGTCGTATTGCACCGCCTGCTGATTATACATGCGGGCAATAGCATGCCATGCTGTTTTAATATGATGATCGACGGTTTCTTCTCTCCGCATACGTTTTCGCCAGGGTTAGCGAAGGTAGAAAAATTTTGGTATGCATGCAGAGTATTGAATAAATTTTTCAGAATTGTGTTTCCGCCCCTGAAGCGCCGAAATCGCCCCTGAGCTGCCGAAATCTTTTTCGAGCCTCCGCGGCATAGACACTGCCCGGAAACTTCGTCAGAAGCTCCCTGTACGTCTCCATAGCCTTCTGTTTGTCCCTGATGTGACGTTCGTAGATCTCGGCAATCTCAAATTGGGCATCGTCCGCGAGAATATCATCTCCGTATTCAGCCAGGATCCGCGAAAGGAGCTTGATGCTTTCCTCGAATTCGCCGCGCTGAATCCGGATTTTGGCCTCCAGCCAGTACACGTCGTCAAGGATCGATTGATTAAAGATATTTTCCGAGGACGCGCCGCCAGCCGTAGCAACCCGACCTTCCTTCAGTTGCTGGATCCTCCTTAACGCCTCGTCAATCTTGTTTTGATAAAGAAGTAACTCAATGGCAGCATATTCACTCAGCGCTGCACCGGTGGAATCATAAGCAATATTTTCCTTTATCCTCATACTCAGATCAAGCGCGTCGTTCGCGATTTCCCTAGTTGTGGCTTCCTTGAGGATATCAAGATGTTCCTGCGCGAGTCTGAAATTTCCTTTGTAGTAGGAAAGCTTTGCATTCTTTAGCTTCGCCTCGTATCCTATAGGATTTTCTTTTTGAATTTTTTCGACTTGAGAATATAGCAGGGTTGACTCCCAGGGCTCACCTTTCAAAAGGTAGATATCACCAAGATCGAGTTTTGCCTTTGACTTGAGATAAAGTGACGCGCGTGGATTCGCGATGAGACGACTGAGAATTCCGACAGCTGAATCATTCTGGTTTAAATGTGTTGCAAAAAGCAAAGCCTGGTTGCGCGCTGCTTCAAGTGCATTCAGATTATCTGGAAATCTTGCAATAAAATTTCCGTAGTCCTTCAAAAGGGATTTCACAGAATCTTCGTGAACAGGATATGTGTTTTTGATCTGGGCTTCACGTGCTCGAAGCAATCCTAATCCTGCCAGGAACCTCGCATTCGAATTTGGAAATTCGCGGATGATATACCTAAAAATTCGGGAGGCGTTATCATAGTCTTCATTATCGAGAGCTACTCTTGCGACTTCCATTGATTTCTCGCCATCGCGACGATAGCGTTTATCATATGCGCGCGCCTGAATGAATGACGCGTAGAAATTTTTTTGTTGCAACGTAACCCAGATGAGCAGATCAGAATAAACTTCCACATCTGGAAATTTTTGCACGCGATCATAGAGAAGTCTTTCAAGGCTCTCCAGCTCTTCAGTTTTCGTCAACATCGCCTGAAGCACATTCTTTACATATTGGATGTTGCCGGAATTTTGCGTCACGTAATTTAAATATTCCTGAACCATCCTGTCCTGATCTCCCTGTATGCGATAAAGCATTGCCAGGTCCAGTGAAAAAAGATATGGGTTTCCTAACGCATTGCGGCTCTCGATCAAAGCGTCAACGCCATGCTCATAAAGCGATCGCGAGGCAAAATATTCAGCGAACATTTTAATTTTCTGAACATTCGTTTTTGTCTGGGCGACTTGTTCCTTGAAGTATTTCTCCCCCTTGTTCAGATCGCCCGCTTTAACATGGACAAATCCGTAGTCAAGCCGGTACTGAATATTTTCGGGATCCCGTCTTTGATTGCGCTTCACATAATTTTGCGCCTCCTCATATGCGCCGTTCTCCAAAAGAAGGTTGAAGTAGTTATTGTATATGAACGGGTTTGCAGCATCATTCTTCGCAAGATCTTTATAAAGTTCGAGAGCCTTTTTCTTTTCGCCTTTAAGAAAATATTCATTGGCAAGTTGAATCTCTTCCTGGATCTGAGCAGAGGAGATAAATCCACAGAACATCAGGAAAAGAGTTATCCAGATGCGGAGAGACTTAACTGTATTTATATATATATATATATTATAGATATAATTAGTCATGTGGAAATGTGTATAGATTGAGAATGAAAGTAGTGTCGATATGTTGTTGATGATTAATGTGAATCAAAACGCTCCTGTTCAATAAGTTAATCATTTATTAACAATCTTTTTGTGTGTGAATATCCTGACGGTGGATAAATGTGATTGTGGGTGGTTGTTGGTAAGAGGTGCGTTCTGCACATTGAAGGCATAAACTTTCTAATACTTATAATTTGGTGCCAGTGGTTGTGTATGAATGGTGAGTTGTCAACAGATTGCTAGAAGCTTATCAACAATGGTCCGATTTCCCAGTTTGCCTTTAGATTAATAATCGGGGACTTCTTCTCTGTTTGATAGAACTTGATTGGTTCGGTTGGGATTCGTTTGGTGATGTCCCCTGGGGTCCACGATCCATCATTATTATAGTCTATGACCATCCGTAATTGATAGTCTCCGGGTAGTAGTTCGGCGAATTTTATAGATGATTGGTTTCTGGCGGAGCGGATTATTTTGAATGACGGGTCGAGTAGTTGGACGACATAGTATGGTTCGACAGTCTGGATATTTACTTGTATGATTCCTGTTTCTTCAGACGTGTATACGCGCAATTGTTCCTGGATTGCTTTCGATGAATCTGACTCGACCGATATGAAGGCTGATTCCCGTATATGCATGACATTGTTTTGTGCTGTTGGTTTTGCTTTGCCGGGTGTGGGTCTTTGCTGAGTCGGTTGTTCAGTGGATGTGCGGAAGAGTTTCTTATCTACGTCTTTTGTAATGGTTATTTTCCTGGTGATGGTATTGATGTGAATATCGGCCTGGGTAAGAGGTATTCGTGTAAGTGAGTCTACCTGAAAGAAGATGCTGTCGTAGTTGATTTGTTGAATAGGTTTGTTGAACTGGAGTGTTCCCTGAATTTGCGCCCTGTCGGCGAAGAGTCTCCAATCGGATGGAGTGACTTGAAATGGTTCCGGTGTAACTTTTCTAGGTGAGAATTTGACGAATAGGGTAGTGTCCACGATTTGGTTCAAACTGTCCGTGGCCTGGAGGCGAACTTGAAGACTGTCTTGGGTGAATGTTCTGTAGACTTTTATGCTTGAATTGTCCTCGGCGAGAATAGATGAAATTGAGTCGTTTTCTTCAGTTGTAATCTTGTATGTCCGGAAGGTCTTCGATAGTTTGATATTGTAGTAGGTATTATATGGTCTGGCTGATGTAAGCTTTATTGGTCGGGAGTCAAGTCTGAAGTAGTTCAATGTTGGAATAGTGAGATTCCGTTTGAGCTGGATGGTGTCGGTGGAAAAGGCATAGCCCTCGGTCTTACTATCGACGATGAGATTTCGGTTGGCGTCGTTGAATGCGTAGAGATAATAATTTCCTGGTTTTAGGTTTTCGATTGAAAAGAAACCTTTGTCGTTAGTTTTGGTAATGTAGGATGGTTTGTGTGCGAAAATGTTGAATGTATCAGATTGATATAGGGCAACAGTTGCGTTCTTGATTTCTTTGTCGTTAAGTGGGTCTTTGATTGAACCTCTTATAATAAGGGAGTCGATATAGGTCCCTGTGCTAAATGCAAGCTTTAGATTCCGCGGCGGGTTTTTTTCAGTTATGTCTTTAATGCCGTCGCGAAAGTTGATGGAGTAAGTTGTTGAGTCCTGGAGCGGTTGGTTGAAAGTGAGCGTAACCGTTTTTTTCTTCGCGACAATTTCATAATCCTTTCCAACATTCGGTGTTATTAGTATTTGTTCTTTCGGATTATCAAGGATTATGTGTTCGTCGAACTGTAGCTGAACTTTATCTCCCTTAAAGTTAATGGAGTTGTTAGGTGGGGTACTTAACTGCATCACAGGAGGGATAGTGTCTTTTGGTCCGCCGGTGGGAACGGTTTGTCTTGCGCATCCGAGGATTGCGGCTAGGATGATCAGGGTCGGAAAAAGAATTCTAAGGATGCTCATTTTCCGCAAGATATATGAGGCTTGAATAGTCTCCACTAGATGCGGCCTTTAGATTAGATCGTAATCCGTTTATGAATGCTCGCAAGTAGGAGGTAATTGTGAGTGATTGGTTGTTGCGATATTTTTCGCTGAGAAGGCTGATGTAGAAAGAGTCAAGTTTCATTGGCTTGATGGCAGCAAGTTTCAGACCGTTGCGATTAAGCAGTGTTTGCATGCTTTTCCGATTAAAGTGCCAGAGGTGCCTTGGTGTATCATACGCCGCCCAGTGCGTGCCGTATATATCTGATTCCCAGGAATTTAAGGTAGGTACGGCAATAATAATCCTGCCGTTGGAATTGAGTTTCTGCTTGAGTTCTTGGAGTGTTTCGTCTAGTGTCGAAACGTGTTCGAGGACGTGCCAGAGTGTTATGGCATCGAAGTTCCCCGGGATCTCACTTAGTGACTGTGTTACGGCAGAATTTGGTAGGAGGTCATTGGCAATTTTTCGGGCTGCTGGAGAAGGTTCCACGCCTGCGGTGTTGAATCCTTGCCTATTGAGGTATGCGAGGAAGTTTCCCGTTCCGCATCCATAGTCAAGGATTGTACTGCCAGGTGCGTAAGTTTTGAGGAGCTGTGTTTTTTGCCGTAAAGTGATCTTCCTGGCTAAGAGGTAAAGATGGTCAATCAATGAACTTGCCTTGTTTGTATGGGAGATATAGTCCTGCGACTCATAATAGTTTGGGAGTTGATTGTCGGCAGGTCTCGGAGTTGTGATGCCAAGAGTACATTGGCGGCAAGTTACTATTTGAAACTCTTCACCAGTTACGGTGTAGTCTTTTGTGGTGACCCTTGGTAGAAATTCGGTGTTGCCGCATGCAGGGCATTGGTTTAGTTCGACCATTATTTTCCCATGTAGACGGTAAGTACTGATACATCGGCAGGAGACACTCCGCTTATTCTGGTGGCTTGACCAAGTGTTTCAGGTCGTATTCTTTTTAGTTTTTCACGGGCCTCTGAAGAGAGCGCTTTGACTTTATCATAATCGAAGTCACCTCGGATCTTGAAGTCTTCCAGCGAGCCAATTTTGTCGGCGAGCTTTTGTTCGCGATCAATGTAGCTTTCGTACTTGATTTCAATTTCAGCTTGCTCCAGTTCTTCCTGGGTGTAGGATGAGAGATCTACTTTGAGTTGAGGGTTGATCTGGAATATTTCTTGTAATCCGATTTGAGGTCTTTTTAAGAGGTGTGCTAGCGTTACTTTTTCCCGGATGGCGGATGTTTGGAGGGTGCTTAATGCTCCGTTGATCTGATCTGGATCTGCTTTCTGCTTATGGAGCAGGGTTAGGAGAGCCTGGACGTTTTGTTTTTTCTTGACGGCGTCGTTGTAGCGTTGATCAGTGGCCAGACCGATTTTGTGGCCCATGCCGGTAAGACGGATATCCGCGTTGTCCTGACGGAGTAGAATACGGTACTCAGCACGGGATGTAAACATTCGATAGGGTTCTTGCGTGCCTTTGTTGACGAGGTCGTCGATTAGTACTCCGATATATGCTTCCGAGCGTTTTAGTACAAATGGATCCTCACCAGTTATTTTTCGATGCGCGTTGATGCCGGCCATGAGTCCTTGGCACGCAGCCTCTTCATATCCAGTAGTGCCATTAATCTGCCCTGCGAAGAATAGATTTTCTACCAGCTGTGTTTCCAAAGAGAGTTTGAGCTGGGTAGGTGGGAAGAAGTCGTATTCGATGGCGTATCCTGGGCGAAACATCTTTGCCTTTTCGAATCCCGGGATTTTTGTGAGGGCTGTGTATTGGATGTCCTCCGGAAGAGATGTTGAGAATCCATTCACATATATCTCCACTGTGTTCCATCCTTCTGGTTCTACAAAGATTTGATGGCGGTCACGTTCGGCAAAGCGGTTGATCTTATCCTCAATTGAAGGGCAATACCGCGGCCCCAAACCTTTTATCCTCCCTTGGAACATTGGTGACCGGTCGAAACCTTTTTGTAACGCCTGATGAACATCATCATTGGTGTAGGTGATCCAACAGCTGACTTGTTTGGAGAGCGGCTTGGTGTTGGTATAAGAAAATTTGGCTGGAGCTTCGTCTCCCGGTTGTTCTTCCATCGCGGCATAGTTTAAGGAGCGGCCATCGATGCGCGGGGGAGTTCCTGTTTTCATTCTCCCAGCTTCGAATCCCAGGGACGTGAGTTGTTCTGTGAGCCCGGTGGCTGCACTTTCAGCGGATCTTCCGCCACCGAAGTTCTTTTCTCCTATGTGAATTTTTCCATTGAGGAAGGTGCCATTGGTGAGAACCACCGCTTTCGCCTTTATCTCGATACCTAAAGAAGTCTTGATTCCAGTAACTCTCCCATCCTTGACCACCAACTCACGGGCCATCTCCTGCCAGAAGTCGACGTTCGGAGTGTTTTCCAAGGCAAGACGCCATTCCTCGGCAAACTTCATACGGTCATTTTGAGTCCTGGGGCTCCACATCGCGGGTCCTTTGGATCGATTGAGCATTCGGAACTGGATCATGGATTTGTCTGATACTATCCCCGACAGACCGCCGAGGGCATCGATCTCCCTAACAATCTGGCCTTTCGCGACACCACCCATAGCTGGATTGCATGACATTTGACCAATGGTATTCATATTCATCGTCACGAGGAGAACCTTTGAGCCCATATGCGCGGCGGCGTGTGCTGCTTCACAACCGGCATGTCCCCCACCAACCACGATTACATCATATTCCTGAAACATATCTTGAAAAGGCTGCTTTTATTATTTAGTTCCTTTGGTCTTGGAAAGTTTCCCACAAAATCATCCACAATTCCACATTGTTCCACGTGAAACAGTGCGCTCGGCCTTCCACACTCAAAAGTTCCACGTGGAACATCCCGAATCATCTACACTGACAGCAAAGATAGGTAGTGATCCTCTTTTGCGGTCATCTGTCTCTTTGCGGCTTTCGACTTATCAGTATATCCGGTCAGGTGAAGGAGTCCGTGTATCAAAAGGCGGTGCATCTCAGCTTCGGTTGAAACTTTGAACTTTATTGAATTCTCTTCAACGCGTGGAACACTAATGTAGATGTCTGCGGCGATCTCGCCTTCCACATCAGAGTTGTCAAACGTAATGATATCTGTGAACGTATCGTGATTCAGAAATTGCTGATTGATCTCCAGGAGACGTTCATCTGACGTGAAAATGTAGTTCAACTCCTGGATTCGGTGAGACTCCGACTTGGCTGCTTGATCTAACCACTTCCGAATCTTTAGCTTCTGGGCGAGAGTATATTGAATGTCGTCGCAAAAAAAGCGAATGGAAGCCATCAGGCATTCATGTAAAAGCTCAGTTCAACAATTCGCCCCCGATCTTTGAATTCAACCTGGTCAGAGAGATGCTTCATGAGGAATATCCCGCGTCCCCCGACCTTCTCCAGGTTCTCAGGCGCAGTAGGGTCCGGCAGATTTTGGTAATCGAAACCCTGCCCCTCATCCTTTACTGTGAATTTGATAAGACTATCATGGAGAGATAAGCTCAAATGAACATTTTTCTTCCGGTCTCCGGCGTTACCATGCTTAATGGCATTGTTAACAGCCTCGGTTACGGCTATCATGATATTCCCGTAGATATCGTCATCCAATTCAAAACGCTCCTTTGCATTATCTATGAAGCTTTCAATCATTCGGATGTTCTCCGAAATAGATGGAACCTGGATGCTAATCGTGTTCATTTAAGTGCTTGGCTTCTAATTTCCCATCCGCCTGAAATATTCGCTCACTTCCTTCTTATAATAAGGGTATAGCTTAGGTGGAACGGTTTTCAGCAATTCTACTTCTTTTTCCTTAAGCCTCAAATATTCCTCAAAAGCCTTTGGAATTTCTTTGTCATAGTCCTTCGCACTTTCTCCCTTTCGCTCATCGTCCATGTCCTGCTCGCGAACTGATTTCTCTGTCTCCAGCAATCGCGTCAAAATCTCCTGCTGCCTCTTTATAAGCTGGTCCGTCAGCTGTTTATTAACAAGATCCATTTCGGTCTGTTCCATCTTACCTGGAAGTTGGTTCCCAGGAGCAGTACCATCTTTCATCTTTTCCTGCATTTCCTGAAGTGCTTTTCTTATCCGCTCCTGCTCAGCCGCCATTTCAGCCAACTCCTCCGAAAGTTGTTTCCCTGACTTTCCACTATTCTTTAAGTCCTGAATCCGTTGATTTAGATTTTGCTGCATCTGACTCAGGCTTGGCTTCTGACCTTTCTTCTTGTCTTTGCCCATACCAGGTTTAGCATTCGCCATCATTTGCATCATCATCTCGAAATGGGCGTCGAGCATCAGGGCGAGATTATTAATGGAAGTCATCGTTGCCTGCATTTCGGAGGATGCCTGTGGCCGACGACGTTCTTTGTTGGCTTCAATGACCTTATTGAGGTGAGCACTCATCTCTCCAACCTCTTTGGTGACCACCGAGCCCATGAACGGATCCCGCTTTCCAAGAGCTAACAGGCTGTCCTCCAATACTTTAGAATCGTCTTTTAATTTGAGCTGCCGCTGCGCGAGTGAATTAAACTTCGGATCATTGGGTGTCATTGCATTAAACTCCTTCAGAACAGCCTCCTGATCAAATGATAACTTCACCAACGAGTGTACAAT